>JBEBBQ010000077.1:0-5941 GCA_041158325.1 Actinomycetota bacterium
ACGACGTAGCGAGAGCAGCCATCGCGCTCTAAACGTTCGATGGTTTCAAAGAGATCGCCGCCTTCTTTAGTCCAGCCGCGCGCAGCTAATACATGGCCACGAACATCTAAACCAACTGCGATGCGATCTCCATGTTCGGCAATCACGCGCGCTGTCCATTCTGGGTTTTCTAAAGCCGCGGTTCCAAGGTTCACGCGCTTACAGCCTGTTGCCAGTGCACGCTTTAAGGATTCGTCATCGCGAATACCACCGGAGAGCTCAACCTTTATATCTAGGCGGCCCACAACCTCTGAAAGTAAAGATGTATTTTCACCACGACCGAAGGCTGCGTCTAGATCAACTAGGTGGAGCCATTCAGCTCCAGCTGCTTGGAATTCAAGAGCAACTTCAAGTGGTGCGCCATAAATACTTTCCTGGGCAAGTTCGCCTTGAACTAGGCGCACCGCTTTTCCATCCTTTACATCTACTGCTGGCAGAAGTTCGAGGTAATTGCTCTGTGTCATAACATCCCCACCCAATTCTTGATTAGCGCAAGGCCAGCCTCGCCAGATTTTTCTGGGTGAAACTGCGTCGCTGCGATCGCACCATCTTCAACTGCTGCCAAGAACTTTTCGTTGTGAGTACTCCAGGCCTGCGAAACGCCAACTGGCTGCTTCGCAGCGTAAGAGTGCACAAAGTAAAAGGATTGATCTTCGATCCCTTTAAATAAATTCGATCCCTCTGATACTTCCACGGTATTCCAACCCATATGCGGCAGGATCGGCGCATCTAATTTAGTAACGCTCTCTTGCCAAATTCCCACGCCTTGATTTAAAACGCCATTGGTATGTTCGTCACCATCTCTAAAGAGAATTTGCATTCCTACACAGATTCCTAAAGTTGGACGTTGTTTAGCAAGACGTTCACGAACTATTTCATCTCCGCCAACTGCGACCAAGCCGCGCATACATGCCGCAAAGGCGCCAACACCAGGAACGACTAACCCTTGTGCATTTAACGCAGTATCGCGATCAGATGTGACTACAACTTCTTTACCACTGCGTTCGAATGCGCGTTGCGCCGACCTTAAATTTCCCGAACCGTAATCAAGGATTGCAATCACTATTAAAGTGAACCTTTTGTTGAAGGAACTCCTGCGATTCCGCCATCAAGAGATACGGCATCGCGAAGTGCGCGAGCCACTGCTTTGAATTGCGCTTCAAAAACATGGTGGGCATTTCGTCCTTCAAGCACACGCACGTGAAGCGCGATCCGTGCTTCTGCAACGATTGATTCCCAGATGTGCTTTCCAAGTGTGGTATCGAAAGTACCGATTAACTCAACAATTTCTGGTTGGCGATGGACTAGGTAAGGGCGACCCGAAAGATCTACTGCTGCTTGAACTAGAACTTCATCAAGTGGAACCATGGCATCGCCAAAGCGACGGATTCCGACCTTGTCGCCAAGTGCTTCGCGCAGCGCTTGGCCGAAGGTTAGAGATGTATCTTCAACTGTGTGATGTGAATCCACATCAATATCTCCAGTTGTCTTCACAGTGAGATTGAAGCCCGAATGCTTTCCAAGTTGGGAGAGCATGTGATCGAAGAATGGAACACCGGTATCTACTGAGATCTCACCGACGCCGTCGAGATTTAACTCAACAAGTACATGAGACTCTTTTGTTTTACGTTCTACTCGGGCTGTTCTCATCTGGTTATCTCCATTAGCTTCATAATTAATTACTTCTGCAAAATCTCTTTTAAGGCGCTGATAAACTTCTGATTCTCGGCCTCATTGCCAATGGTCATACGTAAGTGACCCAATAATCCCACATCTCTAATCAGAACACCGCGATCGAGAAGTTGGCGCCAGATCTGTGCTGGTTCTAAGTTAAATCCTGAGAAGATTATGAAGTTTGCACTGCTTGGTGCGACTTCTAGCCCCATATCAACAAGTGCGGCGACTACCTTCTTGCGAGATTCGATAAGGGTTGCCACGGTTCCTAGCAATTCACCCTGATACTCCAGCGCGACCTCAGCGGCCGCCTGAGTAATTGCGCTGAGGTGATACGGAAGGCGAACTAAGTACATGGCATCAATGACTTCTGAGTTGGCAACCAAATAACCCACGCGCGCGCCGGCGAAAGCAAATGCCTTACTCATTGTGCGGATCACAACCAAATTTGGGTACTTATCAATCAGAGTTACCGCAGATGGCTCGCTAGAAAATTCTGCATAGGCCTCATCTACTACGAGTAACCCACCAACTAGGGAAGTTGCCTTGGCTAGCTCTTCAATCTCATCAATCTTGAGAAGAGTGCCAGTTGGATTATTTGGAGTTGTGACAAAGGTCAGCGCGGGTTTCTTTGAAGCAATTTCGGAGATCGCTTTGGCGGTATTTAAAGTGAAATCTGCGCGGCGTCCTCCATCTTGCCATGTAACGCCAATTACCTTTGCGATTAGTGGGTGCATTGAATACGACGGTGTGAATCCAAGTGCGCCACGATCACCAAAAGCCATGAAGAGAGATTGGATAATCTCGTTGCTGCCATTGGCTGCCCAGATTGAATCTGCTGCAAAGTTTGTGCCAGATAGCGAATTAATAAATTTACCTAGAGCCGTGCGAAGTGCAATGGCATCGCGATCGGGATAGCGATTTAAAGTTGTGGCAACACGATGGACGCGATCGGCGATCGCTTGTGCTAGTTCGGGAGATGGCGCATAAGGATTCTCGTTGGTATTTAGCGTCGCCTCTGCTGGAACTTGCGGCGCTCCGTATGGTGAAAGAGAAGTTAGATCTTCACGCAGCGGCAACCAAAGTGGCCATTGCTTGGCGCTCATAAATCTTCCAAACGCGCGGTCATTGCTTCACCGTGTGCAGGTAGATCTTCAGAATTTGCAAGAGTGATCACAGTCTCTGCAATATCTATAAATGCTTGCTGTGAATATTCGATGTAGTGCAATCCACGCAAAAATGTTTGCACTGATAAGCCACTGCTGTGGCAGGCGCATCCGCCGGTTGGAAGCACGTGATTTGAGCCAGCCGAATAATCTCCGAGTGATACCGGTGAAAAACGGCCGATAAATACCGCGCCTGCGTTACGAATCTGCAGCGCATCCTGAGCAGCGTTCTGAGTTTGAATCTCTAAGTGTTCTGCCGCATAGGCATTTACTACATCTAATCCCTGAGCAATTGAATCGACTAGGACGATTGCGGATTGAATTCCGGATAGAGCCTCACGAATTCTGGTTGAGTGTCTTGTTGATGCGACTCTTACTTCTAGCTCTTTAACTACATCCGCTGCTAATTTTTCAGAAGTTGTTACTAGAACGGCAGCCGCAATTACATCGTGCTCAGCCTGGCTAATTAAATCTGCGGCGACATCGCCTGCGCGCGCACTGTCATCTGCCAAGATGGCGATCTCGGTTGGGCCTGCTTCAGAATCAATACCGATAACGCCACGCAAAGCACGTTTTGCAGCCGCGACATAGATATTGCCTGGACCAGTAACCAAATCACATTTCTCGCAGAGGCCTTCCATGCCATATGCAAATAGCGCGATCGCTTGTGCGCCTCCCACTGCGTAAACCTCAGTTATCCCTAGCAGTGCGCATGCGGCAAGAATCGTTGGGTGCGGAAGGCCGCCAAATTCTTTCTGTGGTGGTGATGCAACTGCAATGCTAGAAACTTTTGCAATCTGCGCTGGAATTACATTCATCAAGACGCTACTTGGATAAACGGCGCGACCGCCTGGAACATAGAGGCCGACGCGATCAACAGGGATCCAACGTTCGGTAACAACTCCCCCATCAACAACTTTCGTTCTTGTTTCACCACGGGTTTGATCGTTGTGAACTTTACGGATTCGCTCGGCAGAGAGCTCTAGTGCAGCGCGAATCTTTGGATCTAGATCAGCAAGTGCTTTATCTAGAGCAGATTGTGGAACGCGGATTGATTGTGGTCGAACGCCATCGAAATCTTCGGCCAGTTGGAGCAAGTCGACTTCGCTACCTGATTTAACTTTCTGCAGAATAGGTTCGATTGAAAGCAAAGCTGCGGCGATATCTAAGGCTGCTCGCGGAATAGCTTTCTGGTAGCCCGCTTTAGTTAGAGCTTTACCGCGTAGATCAAGCGAGCGAATCATGGGGCAAGTCTAACGGCTACCACCTGTTCGAGGCGCGGCCAATAAATCACATTCGAACTAAGCAGTCTGGTCCCAAGATAGATTTTAAATCTGCGCTCAAACTTGGCGAAGCGGTTACGAGTGCGTCAATCTTCATAGTTGTTAGCACTCCCTGGTCATCGATCTGCATATGTACTTCGCGTTTGCCAGGATGAGAACGCAGAATTTCCTTCATGCGATCAACAACTGGAGGTGTGCACTGTGCAATTGGTAGCGAGATTAAGAGCGGGCCAACTGGTCCCGTCGAAACATCAAGGGACTTCATTTCAAGTGCAGTAAAGCGCAGAACTTCATCGCGACGTTCGAATCGGCCACGCACTGTGACAACGCGGTCTTCAATCAAGGTAAGCGCATATTGATTGTAAGTATTTGAGAAGAAGAGAACTTCAATCGCGCCTTCGAGATCTTCGAGGCTGACAATTGCCCATGATGAACCTTGACGAGAAACCTTGCGTTGTACGCCGGTAATTAAGCCACCCAAAGTGACCATTCCATCTGGCGTGCTTTCATCGCTCTGTAACGCGCTAATGGACATGTCGGTATTGGAGCGCAAGATATGTTCAACGCCAAGCAATGGATGATCGGAAACGTAGAGTCCGAGCATCTCTCTTTCAAAGCTAAGTAGCGTTGATTTATCCCATTCAAAATTAGGAATCTCGATCTCTAACCCAGAAACCTGCGTCATTGATTCGCCGCCGAAGAGATCGAATTGACCAATCGCTTCCGCTCGCTTGGTTTCGATAACTGAATCAATCGCTTCGAGGTGGACAGACATCAGCGCCTTGCGTGGATGGTTTAGCGAATCAAACGCTCCACCCTTAATCAATGATTCGATTGTTTTCTTATTGCAGACTTGCGCATCAACTTTGGCTAGGAAATCACCGAATGAGGTAAATGCACCTTTAGTCGTGCGCGCTGATTTAATCGATGCGACTACGCCTTCTCCAACATTGCGGATAGCCGCTAATCCAAAGCGGATATCTTTTCCGCGCGGTGTGTACTCAGCATTTGATTCGTTGACATCAGGAGGAAGCACCTTAATTCCCATGCGACGACATTCAGATAAGTAGAGCGCCGACTTGTCTTTATCATCGCGCACGCTAGTAAGCAGGGCAGCCATATATTCGGTTGGGAAATTTGCTTTGAGATAAGCGGTCCAGAATGAGACAACGCCATAGCCAGCGCTATGTGCGCGGTTAAATGCATAATCAGAGAAGGGAATAAGAACATCCCAAAGGCGCTTAATCGCAGCCGTTGAAAAACCATTTTCTTTCATGCCGGCTTCAAAGGGAACGTATTCCTTATCTAGAATTTCCTTGTTCTTCTTACCCATCGCCTTACGTAAAAGATCTGCGCGCCCGAGTGAGAAGCCAGCAACTTTCTGAGCAATAGCCATAACCTGCTCTTGATAAACAATCAGACCGTATGTGTCACCAAGAATTTCTTCGAGCACACTCGATAGCTCTGGATGAATCGGTTCTACCGGTTTGCGACCATTCTTACGATCGGCATAGTTGTTATGCGCATTTTCACCCATAGGTCCCGGGCGATAGAGCGCAATAACCGCTGAAATATCAGCAAAGGAATCTGGTGCCATGCTGCGAAGGAGCGCGCGCATCGGTCCACCATCGAGTTGGAATACGCCGAGGGTGTCGCCACGCGATAAGAGTTCGAACGTTTTCTGATCTGCCAAAGGTAGATCTTCAAGCACGACATCGATGCCTTGGTTCTCTTTAATATTTAAAAGCGCATCATCTAAAACAGATAAGTTTCGCAGCC
>JBEBBQ010000078.1:0-2698 GCA_041158325.1 Actinomycetota bacterium
TTCGGATACACGGGCACCGCTGGCGTATAAAACTTCAACCATTGCACAATCGCGTTTGGCGAGTGGTCCATCTTCTTCAGCAACTCGGGTTGCCAACGCATCCATCGCAAGTCCGGTATCAGCAACGTTTAATACTTCTGGCAAAGTGCGTGCGCCTTTTGGAGTTGCCAGAGTTGCACCGACATCTTTGACAAGATATCCCTTCTTTGTCGCCCACTTTGTAAATAAGCGAATTGAAACCGCGCGACGGGAAAGCGTGGTGCGCGCTCCCCCTTTAACTTGCTGATTAGCTAGCCACGAGCGGATGTGCGAAAGCTCAAGCTTTGCAAAGTCGGTTACATCTAACTTTTCAAGATGTTCGAAGAAAGAATCCAGATCACCTAGGTACGCACGGATTGTGTGCGCGGAAAGATTGCGCTCAGCTTCGAGATACTTGAGAAAGGCGTCGCGAATTTCATTCAAGTCAGAACGCATGGCTCAGTATATTGAAGGCATTCAACTTGATGGCTAACTATTTGACTCTCTTATACCCGGCGGGGCAGATTGGCCTCACGCCTGTACGAGCGACGACTTTCGCTCCTTTTGCACATCGAATAGTGACTTTACTCGGTGGCTTTTTTGCACTCTGTGTCTGTACCGGGACTACTACCGTTGAAGTCTCGGGAAGTTCCACCGAACCAATAGTTGTCTCCGGGCTCGCTAGTTTGAGACTAATGGTTGGCTTCGAGTAGTGAAAATTTGCTAACGTGAAAAAGAAATAGTTATCGCGATACTGACTAGCAGCTGTTTCAATACGCGTGGCGCCGCTTTCTTGATCAGAAATACTAATTGTTGCGATGGTTTTACTGCTTAAGTCCACTCCCCAAAGACATTTTCCTATTTCTTTAGATATCCGAGCCTGGAAAAAACCACGATTTAAAGACCCATCAGCACTAAAGTGCGGGCCTTCAATACTCACTTCGATGGTTTGGCTCATAGCATTCCAGGTAGGAACTGATGCGTTGTTTCCATTGGTAATAATTGAAATCGAAGGAATACTTGCACAAATACCTAATGATTTTGCAGTAGCCGAGCGATTTGTAAATAAATTTAGGAGTGGTCGATCTGCTATGAAGTCGGCATAATCGGTTTCCGCATAGGGATTGGTGGAAAGTTCGCTGAAAATCATTCCTGGAGAGACGACGGTTCCCATCTCAAGCGAAACCCTTCTCAGCCCATTTTTACTTGCTTCTTCAGTGTCAGGGTTATTCTCGATAACAAAGGTAGAGGATCGACCATTTACAAATGAAAAATCAAAGTCCTTGGGAATTCGTAAATTAATCTTAAACAGAAGATTCTGACCAAAACTCATTGGAGCCATGCAGAGTTCGGGCTTTTGTTTTGTCCCGCAAATGTATTGATTCTTTCTCTTAGGTAACGTGAGAAAGTCACTAGAGGGGCGAGGATCTAGAAAAGAGGGCTCAAGCACTATTTGGATAAATTCATTATTCCCAATACAAATGTTTCCAGCCCATTCGCAAGGATTATTGCCAAACGGAAAAACAAAGGCGCGTATGATAACTTTCGCTGTTTTCCCATTTTTCAGAACGAGAGTTGGTGCTTCGTATTCATCCTCGCGGGCATTTTTATAGGTGCCGTTTGGTCCGCCTGTGTCATCTCCGATGAAGGCTCTTCCAGTCAGCCTAAACTCATGAGTTCTTCCCGCATCATCGACAGCAGCAAATGACTCTATGCATGCTTTTTCTGGCGTATTTTTGCAATCCGCTAAAGTATAAAGAGGCGTAATCTCATTGGCTGAAACAATTTGATTGCTGCTTGAAATGAGTATGAGACAGATCCCAAGAGTCAAAATCCTAGATCTTTTCATAAACTAAATCCTCTACTCGGGTTTGCGACCTTGGCGCAGTAAGCCAAAGGTAACTGCATCTTCAAGTGCCATGGCAGATGCGGCTATGACGTTTTCGTGAACACCAACGGTATTCCATTCACCTTTGCCATCTGATGTTTCCACGAGTACGCGGGTGATCGCACCAGTGCCCAGGCGGCCTTCGAGAATACGTACCTTGTAATCAGTTAGTTCTAGAACTTCGAGTTCTGGATATAACTGCTTAAGGCCAGAGCGAAGCGCGTTATCGAATGCGTTAACAGGACCGTTTCCTGAACCAATGCAGGAAATTTCTTTACCTTGCGCAGTAACTGTTACTTCAGCTTTCGTGACAATGCTCTGATCTTCAGCGCGCTCTACAGTGGTTAACCAATGTTCAATAGTGAAAAATGAAGGACGTTTGCCAGATACTTCTTCAAGTAAGAGTAGTTCGAATGAAGCATCGGCTGCTTCGAAAGTAAATCCGCGAGATTCCATCTCTTTAACGCGATCAACGATGCGACCAACTAGTTCTCGGTCTCCACCTAGATCTACGCCAAGTTCTTGAGATTTAAGTTCGATAGAAGCGCGGCCCGCCATATCAGAAACCAACATGCGCATATCGTTTCCGACAGATGCTGGATCTTCATGTTGATATAAGAATGGATCAACTTTGATGGCGGAGGCGTGAAGACCGGCCTTATGTGCGAAAGCGGATACGCCAACATATGGCTGGCGACCTGAAGGCGAAATATTGGTTACTTCGGCAATTGCATGTGAGATTCGGAAAGACTCACGCAGCGCATTTGGTGGCAATACCAACTGCTTCTTCTT
>JBEBBQ010000079.1:0-3064 GCA_041158325.1 Actinomycetota bacterium
AAATAAAGCTTCATCTTCATTAAATCCACGGGCGTGGATATCAGGGCCAGCGATAATTTTGCCGCTCTGCGACTCAATTACTACTACGACAGAGATAAATCCTTCTTCGCCCAGAATGCGACGATCTTTCAAAGATGATTCGGTGATATCGCCGATGCTCTGTCCATCTACGTAAACGAATCCACATGGAACTGCGCCAGCAACCTCTGCAACATGGTCTACTAAATCAACCACGATTCCATTTTCAATAATAAAGGTGTTTTCGCGAGGGACTCCAGATTGAATTGCCAGTTCAGCGTTGGCCTTTAAGTGGCGCCATTCACCGTGTACCGGCAACGCATACTTTGGCTTCACAATGTTGTAGCAGTAGAGCAACTCCCCTGCCGCCGCATGACCTGAAACGTGAACCATCGCATTAGCTTTATGAACAACCTTGGCACCGAAACGCGTTAACTCGTTAATAACTCTAAATACTGAATTCTCATTTCCGGGAATGAGCGAAGAAGCCAAGATAACTGTGTCACCTTCGCCGACACGTATCTGGTGATCGCCATTGGCCATACGAGAAAGTGCAGCCATCGGCTCGCCTTGTGAACCAGTACAGATTAGAACTACTCGATCATCGTAATTGTCGAGATCTTTAGCATCGATAACGATTCCAGAAGGAACGCTTAGATATCCCATATCTTCGGCGATCTTCATATTGCGCACCATTGAGCGCCCAATAAAAACGACTTTTCGGTTATGCATCGCGGCTGTGTCAATGACTTGTTGGACGCGGTGTACATGCGAAGAAAATGAGGCCACGATTACGCGCTTCTTGGTTGCGGCAATTACGCGATTTAACGCTGGCATGATCTCGCGCTCGGCTGGTGTAAAACCGGGAATATCTGCATTGGTGGAATCAACTAAGAAAAGGTCGACACCTTCATCACCTAAACGTGCAAAAGTACGTAGATCGGTAATGCGTCCATCGAGCGGCAATTGATCCATTTTAAAATCGCCAGTGTGAAGAACGGTGCCCGCCTTAGTGTGAATAGCAACCGCTAAGGCATCAGGAATTGAATGGTTAACCGCTACAAATTCGACTTCGAATGGCCCAATATCTTCGCGCATTCCCTCTTTTACTTCACGAGTAAGTGGTGAGATGCGATGTTCCTTTAACTTTGCAGTAACTAGTGCCAAGGTGAGGGCTGAACCGTAGAGCGCGATATCTCCACGCTCGCGAAGTAAGTATGGGGTTGCTCCGATATGGTCTTCGTGGCCATGCGTTAGGACCAGACCAACAACATCATCTAAGCGATCGCGGATGTAGCTAAAGTCAGGCAAAATTAAATCAATACCTGGTTGGTTTTCTTCTGGGAAAAGAACCCCGCAATCAACAATCAATAACTTTCCATTTGTTTCAAAGACGGTCATATTGCGGCCAATTTCAGCCAAGCCACCGAGTGCGACGATACGAAGTCCGCCGGCAACTAACTTGCTCGGAGTACCTAGTTCGGGATGGGGATGAGTCATTTAGAAAAAATCAAAGGCTATAAAGGGATACCGCCGGCGATTAGATCCTTGCGCAACTGCGCGATCTGATCTTCGGTTGCATCTACTAGCGGAAGACGAGTATGGCCACCAGGAAGGCCCATCATATTGAGCGCGGCCTTGGTGAGGATCGCACCCTGAGTGCGGAATGTTCCAGTAAAGACTGGAAGTAACTTTTGGTGAATCTCTAACGCTTTCGCTGCATTTCCAGCGAACCAAGCATCGAGCATCGCCTTTAAATCTTTTCCTACCGTGTGACCACAAACTGAAACCATTCCTACCGCGCCAACTGAAAGAAGTGGCAAGTTAAGAATGTCATCACCAGAATAAACAGGAATTCCGCAACGTTTAATCACCCAAGAAGTTGAGGCAACATTTCCTTTGGCATCCTTGAGCGCAACAATTTGTGGGTGTTCGTAAAGGCTAACAATCGTGTCTGGTTCGATCTCAATGCCACAACGACCCGGGATGTCATACATCATTACGGGTAAGTCAGTTGCGCTAGCGATTGCTTTAAAGTGCGCGACAACTCCTGCTTGTGGAGGCTTGTTGTAATACGGAGCAACGATTAGCAAACCGTCAGCGCCGGCTTTCTCGGTGCGCTTTGCCTGATTAATTGAATACTCGGTTTCGTTATCGCCGGCGCCAGAAACTACAAAGATCTTTGGTCCAACAACATCTTTAACTACGCGGATGATCTCTTCTTTTTCAGAGGATTTGGTAGTTGGTGCCTCGCCAGTTGTGCCGTTTACCGCAATTCCATCGTGGCCATTTGCAACGAGGTGAGCGGCTAGTTTTTCAACGCCGGGCCAATCGATCTTGCCGTTCTTATCGAACGGGGTCACCATTGCGGTGAGCATACGTCCGAATGGCGCCTCGATTGTCATGGGTGAAACCTACCGTTTTACGGTGCGATCCGTCCAGATTTTTCAAATGCTCCGTATGTAAGTGGCATTAATTTCGCGAATTCTGCTTCCATTTTTTCCGCGACCATCTCGATTTCACGTTGTGGGTAGCTAGGGAAATGGGAACCTTCACGAGCGGTGCGAAGTGAAAGAAAATTCATCAGGGCGCGTGCGTTCATAGAAACATACATTGACGAGTAAGTTGCCACTGGCAGAACTACACGTGCAACTTCGCGCGCGACTCCGGCATCGAGCATCTTCTTATAGCTGTCGTAGGCGATTAGATATGCATCTTTCATCGCCTTAACTGAAATATCAAACTGCTCAGGAGTTCCATCTTCGAAAGTGTAAGCGCCAGTTTTTCCAACTTGGATAAGTTTGCGCTCTTTTGATGGGATATAGAAAACTGGTTTCAATTCGCGATAGCGGCCAGACTCTTCGTTATATGAAGCAATGCGATGGCGCATGAATTCACGGAAGACGAAAATTGGTGCGCTTACAAAGAAAGTCATTGAGGTGTGCTCAAATGGTGAGCCATGACGTTCGCGCGCTAGGTAATTAATCAACCCTGCAGACCGCGCAGGGTCTTCCCCGATCTCATCCATTGATTGCTCACCGGCGGT
>JBEBBQ010000080.1:0-2505 GCA_041158325.1 Actinomycetota bacterium
CTGCAATAACGTGGACATAGCGTCCACCGGATTCATCGAGGTATTCGCGGCGCGCTGCAGCAACTTCAGCAACAGCAGACGCCATCGGAACTTCGATTCCTAAAACTTTACGAGTTGTATGTGCTGCACCGCCACCAAAACCAACTAGGACTCCAGCAGCGCCGGCGCGCATTAAGTGAAGTGCGCCAGTTGATGTAGCAACTCCACCAACGATCACTGGCACATCGAGTTCGTAGATAAATTTCTTAAGGTTGAGAACTGAATCATCATTGCCAACGTGTTCTGCAGAAACTGTGGTTCCGCGAATAACGAAGATATCTACGCCGGCATCTATAACAGCTTTGTGAAGTTCGGCGGTGCGTTGTGGTGAAAGTGATGCAGCAACGGTGACCCCAGAATCGCGAATAGTTTTGATGCGTTCTTTGATTAACTCGGGGCGGATTGGTGCGCTGTAAATTTCTTGCATACGGCGGGTTGCATGCTTATCTGGCATCGATGCGATTTCACCAAGTGGAATACGCGGATCGTCATAACGAGTCCAAAGACCTTCTAGGTTTAGAACACCGAGTCCGCCGAGCTTTCCAATTTCAATCGCTGTTTCTGGCGATACAACAGAGTCCATCGGCGCTGCCAACATAGGGATTTCAAATTTATAAGCATCGATCTGCCACGCAGTTGAAACATCTTCGGGGTTACGAGTACGGCGGCTTGGAACGATGGCGATATCGTCAAATGAATAAGCCTGGCGGGCGCGCTTTCCTGGTGCGATCTCGATATCCATAACGGCCTTCCTTAGCTCTTCTTGCTGTAGTTAGGGGCATCAGCAACATGCAAGACATCGTGTGGATGGCTCTCTTGTAGCCCTGCTGCAGTAATTTGAATCAAGCGACCTTCGCGGCGCAAAGTTTCGATATCCGGTGCTCCGGCGTAACCCATTCCGCTGCGCAAGCCACCGACTAGTTGGTGAACAACTTCAGCAACTGGACCGCGGTAGGCAACCTTGCCTTCGATACCTTCGGGAACAAGTTTGTCTTCAGATAAAACATCGTCTTGCATATAGCGATCTTTCGAATATGACTTCTGTTCGCCGCGTGATTGCATTGCACCCAGTGAACCCATACCGCGATAGGCCTTGTACTTGCGGCCATCGATCTCAACAAGTTGTCCTGGAGATTCTTCGCAACCAGCGAGAAGTGAACCAAGCATTACCGAATTTGCGCCAGCGACAATTGCTTTAACAATGTCACCTGAATATTGAAGACCACCGTCAGCGATTAGCGGAATGCCAGCTTTGTTACATGCTTTAGCAGCTTCCATGATCGCAGTAATTTGTGGAACACCAACGCCTGCAACAACGCGGGTTGTGCAGATAGATCCGGGACCGACGCCAACTTTGACTGCATCCGCACCGGCGTTAATTAGCGCCTGCGCACCTGCACGCGTTGCTACGTTGCCACCAATAATTTGGATTGTTGAAGAAAACTTTTTAATTCTTTCGATCGCATCAAGTACTGCGCGGTGGTGGCCGTGGGCTGTATCAACTACAACAACATCTACGCCGGCTTCAATTAAAGCTTGAGCGCGCGCAAAGCCGTCATCGCCAACACCGACAGCGGCGCCAGCCAAGCCAACGTTCTTAACCAATTTAACGTGGGTAACTTGTTCTTCGATCGGCAGATTGCGGTGAATGATTCCGATGCCGCCGGCCTTAGCCATTGCGATCGCCATAGTTGATTCGGTGACGGTATCCATCGCAGATGAAACGACGGGAACTGCAAGTGAAATATCTCGGGTTAACCAGGTTGCGGTATTTACTTCGCTGGGAACGACTTCGGAGGCATCTGGCAATAAGAGCACATCGTCGTAAGTCAGCCCGAGCATCGCGACTTTGTCGTTATCGCTGCTCATGGGCCCTCCGTAGTGTGGTTGAGCGCCCTAGTCTAACTTGAGATTTAAGCCCCGATTGCCTGCTTGATTTCCTGGCAGGCCAGCGTTAAATCATCTGCAAAGGCCACATCGCCACATTCTTCGCGATCCCAGCCTGGGCCACCGAGGATAAATCGAGGAGCAGGTCGAATTGCTGGAACATCGCGGAAGAATTTTGGATCTCCATTTTTTGATAGTTGCGCCCAGAGAAAGACGGCAGGTGGCGCGCTGCGTTCAACAACATTAGATAGCGCTTCAAGCGGGGTTCGCGCACCCATGAAATTACATTCGATTCTTGCTTCAGAAAGTGCTGCGTGTAGCGCATGGAGCGCCAAGCAGTGAAGTTCTTCTCCAACTGAAGCAAGTAATACTGGGCGGGCGTTAAGTGGTGTTTTTAACTGTTTAGAGCGTTCACGCAAAATGCCTGTGATGGTTTCAGAGAGTAAGTGCTCAACCTCAATGCCGGTGCCGGTTTCGGCCCAGGCATCGCCAACAACAATTAGCACCGGAACAATTACTTCCTGCCAGCTATCAATTACTCCATATTTTTCAATATCTTTTCGCAGTATCACTTCGACA
>JBEBBQ010000081.1:0-5196 GCA_041158325.1 Actinomycetota bacterium
AAACATGGAGGAGAAATATCTGTGTGGAGCGCTGAAAATGTCGGCAGCACCTTCTCTATTCGACTTCCAATTCAAACACCCAAAGGGGATGAAAAGTGACCAAGGTATTAATCGTTGAGGATGAAATCTCTTTCTCGGACGCCCTCGCCTATCTCCTTAAAAAAGAGAGTTACGAGGTGGAGGTCGCCGTAAATGGCAAAGATGCGATCGACTTATTCAACTCATTTTCGCCAGATCTCATCCTCTTAGATTTAATGATTCCCGAAGTATCGGGAACTGAAGTTTGTCGAGTTATCCGTTCTACTTCTCAGGTTCCAATAATCATGCTGACCGCTAAAGATTCTGAGATTGATAAGGTCGTTGGACTTGAACTTGGCGCCGATGATTACGTAACCAAGCCATACTCGTCCCGCGAGCTGCTGGCTCGAATCAAGGCTGTTATGCGCCGCAATTCCAATGAGGGCGCCAATTTTGATGAAGGCGTTGAATTAACAGTGGGGCCTATACGAATGGAACTCGATAAGCATCGAGTTACCGTCAACTCAACTCCGGTTACTTTTCCACTTAAAGAATTTGAGTTGCTTGAGTACCTGATGCGTAACAGTGGAAGAGTGTTAACACGTAGCCAGTTAATTGATCGTGTTTGGGGAAATGATTACTTTGGCGATACCAAGACCCTGGATGTACATATCAAGCGCCTTCGCGCAAAGATTGAAGCAGATCCTGCCAACCCAACAATAATTCACACTATTCGTGGGCTTGGTTACAAGTTAGAGATTTAAAGTCCTAGTAAGTTATTAGTAAATTCATTTCCGAACTTATTAGCTGGATCAATCTCTTTTTTCAATTTCTTGAAGTCGGATAGTTTCGGCATAACAGATGCGAAATACTCAGGGCTGGCCGAAAAGACCTTCCCTAGATGTGGGCGATAACCAAACGGTGCCAGCGTGGCTTCGACTACCTTAACCATTTCATAGACCGCATCTACTTTTTTCCAGGTGAAATGTATTCCGATTGAGTCGCGCTGATAATGCGGGCTCACCCAAAGTTGATCTGCTGCAATGGCACGGATCTCGGTTACCCAGAGAATTTCATTTATCTGTGGCGCAATTTTCTCAAGTGCTGCTATCGCAGCCGGTGCATCTTTACGTGCAACAAAGAACTCACTCTGAATTTCATCACCAGCACTTGGCGTAAACTCCATCTTGAAATGCGGCAAACGTAAATGCCATGGTCCGCTTACCGCCATCTGTTCAGTACAAGGTTCTGGATTTAAACCAGGCAAGGGATGGCGATTAGATGTTGCTGGGCATGCTTCAAATAATTCAGTTGGGGCAGTTGTTCCGGATTTAAACTTTGCCCAGACTTCTCCCCCGCCTGCAGCAGCCCAGGTAGTGAAGTAACTAACGCTGTAAGCAAGGCTCATGATTTCATCTAAGTTTGCCGCATAACTTTCTCGTGACATTCCGCGGTAAACGGTTTGCGAGATATTAAATGTTGGCTCAATTGCAAGATCTAGATTTACTACAACGCCAGTTAATCCAAAACCAACTACAAAGCCAAGGAAATCAACATCTCCTTCACTAACTCTCCTTAGCGAACCATCAGGAAGCACTACTTCCAAACTCTTTACGGCGGTAGCTAAATTCCCATTGCCAACACCAGAACCGTGCGTCGCGGTTGCAACTGCGCCAGCGACGGAAATGTGAGGAAGTGAAGCCATATTGTGAATCGCCCAACCGCGATCGTGTAAGGCAACTGCTAGCTCTCCATACTTCATTCCCGCAGGAACTCTTACCGTTTGATTATCTTTATTGATTTCAATATCGGATGGCATGTTCTCAAATGTGATTGCCGTAGCGGAAGTATCTGCGATGTCGTTGAAGCAATGTGCGCTGCCTCGTGCCCGCACCCGAGCAGATTTGGAGATTAATTCCTGCATTTCATCAATAGATGATGGCGCCACGCGTTGCGCATCTCGAAAATTAACGGTGCCCGACCAGTTTGCGCTCATTAAATTATCGTAGCGAACTCCTTCGCAATTGCACCAGGATTGCTACTATCCGACTATGTCTAGAGCCACAATGCACCCTACTAAGGCTCTGCTCGTAGAAACTGTTGTAGAGCTATTAGAAAATACCAAACCTTCCGATATCCAGGCTGATAAAGTTTTAGAGATTTCCGGAATCTCAAAAGGCTCCCTGTATCACCACTTTGAAGACCTTGGTGAATTAGTTGAAGCTGCTCAAGTTGCGCGCTATTCAAAGTGGATTTCTATCTCTGTTGACGTTATGACAAATATTCTTCCGAAGGCGAAAAGTATTGACGAACTTCGAGCTGCTCTAGCAGCTGTAACCAAAGCAACGCAGCGCCACGACCTTGCCAAATATCGTTTAGAGCGTGCACGGGCACTTGCCGATGCTGAAGGTAACCCACGTTTTCAGAAAGCAATGGCACTTGAAACTGATCGGCTTACCTCACGGTTGGAAGACCTATGCCGCGAAGTAATTGAAAAGGGTTGGTTTCGCAAGGATTTAAATCCGAGAGCGCTGGCAGTCTTTATTCAGGCTTACACACTTGGCAAACTCGTTGATGATTTCAGTCCGAACAAAGTCTCGGAAGATGACTGGAATGAGCTAATTAGTGGAATTGTAATTAATTATTTTACAAACCACCCTAACCGATAACTCCAGTCATCAGTAATACCAGGATCACGGTGCCAAGAATAATTCGATAGATAATGAATGGCGCAAAACTCTTAGTGGTTACGTACTTTAACAACCAAGCAATTACTGCATATCCAATTACAAATGCAACAGCAGTTGCCACAAAAGTTTCAGGTAGCGAGAAAACCTGTTCTGCTGAACTTTCGCCAAGCGAACCCTTTAACTCGTAGAACCCGCTTCCAAAAACTGCTGGTAGTGCAAGCAAGAATGAATAGCGCAGCGCTGCTTCGCGGCTGTAACCCATGAATCTGCCCATTGCAATCGTTGCACCGGAGCGGGAGACGCCTGGGATAAGTGCAAGTGATTGCGCGAAGCCATATAGAACGCCGTGCATAGGGGTTAACTGATGCAGTTGTCTTTCGGTCTTTCCATATTTATCTGCGATCCCCAGAATTATTCCGAAAACAATCAAAGTTGTAGCGATTAGCCATAGTGAGCGGAAATCATTCCTGATTATCTCTTGCCCGAAATATCCCAAGGCAACTATCGGAAGTGTGCCGAGAATGATCATCCAACCTAATCGCGCATCTGATTTTTCAGCTGCCTGAAGTTCTTTGCGAGAAATCTGGCTAAACCAAGCGCTGAGAATACGAACAATGTCTCTGCGGAAATAGATAAGGACTGCAAGTTCGGTACCGATTTGAGTTATCGCGGTGAAGGTCGCGCCAGGATCCGAGTTAGTTCCAAATAGCTCACCTGCGATACGAATATGTGCGCTAGATGAAATCGGCAGAAATTCGGTTAGCCCTTGGAGCGCGCCGAGAAAAATCACCTCAAACATCGCTACCCCATAACCGAATTAGTAAAGCCAAAAGTTCTTAGACAAAAGAATAGCGAATAGAATCTAGATATGAGCGCGAAACAGGCCATTGCAGATCTCAAAGCCCTTGCATCAGTTGGCAAAGCGGCTGAGTTGCAACGTTTCTTTAAGACCGGCCCCGGTGACTACGCTGAAGGCGATCTATTTATTGGCGTAGTTGTTCCGCAGACTCGTAAAGTCGCTGCACGTTACAAAGATCTACCACTTAACGAGATGGCAAAACTTACAGAGTCGGATATTCACGAAATTCGTCTCTGTGGGTTGATTATTCTGACAAATCAATTTAAGAAATCTAGAGATGTAAACGATAAGAAAAAGCTCTTTAATTTTTACATCAAGGAGCTAAAGGCAGGAAATATAAACAATTGGGATCTAGTCGATGTAACAGCGCCGACATTAGGAGAGTATCTACTCGAGTTAGAAGATCCGATGGCTGTCCTGAGCAAGTTGGCCAAGAGTAAATCGTTGTGGGAAAGACGTACATCTGTGGTCTTTACCTTTGCCTTTCTTCGCGCAGGCGATCTTGAGCCAACTTACGAAATGGCAGAGCGCCACCTTGGGGATAAACACGATTTAATGCATAAAGCAGTTGGTTGGCTCTTACGCGAAATGGGTAAACGAGATCCGGGACTGCTTAGCGCTTTTCTAAAGGAGCATTGCACGGAAATGCCTAGAACGGCGCTTCGCTACTCAATAGAGAAATTTTCAGAAAGTGAGCGTCAACGATGGCTGAAAAAGATTTAATTTACTTACTTGCTAACGACAATTAAGATAATGATATGACTCAATCACCTTTCCTTTATATGAAAGAAAATTCCAAGACAGTTCTTTGGAATGACTCGGCGGATCCGAAGGAGTTAAAGGATGCGCTTACTTGGGGAATTGTTGGAGCAACCTGTAATCCGGTTATCGCGCTAAGTGCGATTAAGGCCGATAAAGATTATTGGGTTGGGCGCATCAAGGAATATGCCAAGAACCATCCTGCTGCAACGGATGATCAAATTGGCTGGGCAATGGTGGAAGAACTATCAATTAACGCGGCAAAGATCTTTGAACCAGAATTTGAAAAGCAGAATGGCCGCAATGGCCGTCTATCAATTCAGACAGACCCACGAAACTTTCGAGATGCCAAAGCGCTGACAGATCAAGCGGTGGCTTTTTCAAAACTTGCAAAGAACATCATTGTAAAGATCCCTGTAACTTCTGAGGCAATTAGCGCTTTTGAAGAAGCTACCTACCAAGGGGTGAGCCTCAATGCGACCGTTTCATTTTCGGTTGCGCAAACTATTGCAGTAGCCGAAGCGATTGAACGTGGTCTCAAGCGCCGTGAGGCTGAAGGTTTAGATATTTCACAAATGGGTCCAGTTTGCACAATCATGGTTGGACGAGTTGATGACTGGGTAAAAGTTTCTGCTGAAAAATCTGGAGCGATGATTGATCCAGGTGTTATGGAATGGGCAGGCGTTGCAGTGTTTAAGCACGCACACCAGGTTTACAAAGAACGCGGCTATCGCACTCGTTTGTTATCAGCAGCATTTCGCAATCACATGCACTGGAGCCAAATTCTTGGTGGAGACGCGGTTATATCTCCTCCATACGCTTGGCAGGTGAAGATTAATAACGCTGGGCTAGTGCCGAACTTAAACAGCG
>JBEBBQ010000082.1:0-8268 GCA_041158325.1 Actinomycetota bacterium
TGCTAGCGCAACGCGTTTTGTCTCAACGCCTAAAGCGGGGTCATAGACAGGAGCTGTGCGTCCTGATGTGCTTGATACTTCTTTATTATCGATCCAGTGGCCAACGGTTGTAGTCATAGCCTCATCCTATGACGGCAACCCCCGATTTATAAACGGCCCTGATCTTGATACCGGCCACATCGTGCGGTGGAACAGCCAGCGGGTTCTGCTCCAGGATCATTAAATCTGCCTGCATCCCAACCGCGATCTCGCCAAAACGCTTTTCATTAAAGCCCTGATAGGCAACGCCTGCGGTGTAGAAAGACAAACTCTCTTCCACTGAAATCGCCTCGTGCGCGCTCCAACCTTCGGCCGGCCATCTATCTGGCGATTGGCGATGCGTTGGTACCGCTAGCGCAAGTAATGGAATGTAAGAAGTAACCGGCCAGTCGCTGCCGTAACTAATTCGTGCACCACTTTTAACCATCGACTTTAATTGATACTGGCGATTATTTCTTTCGTCACCAATGCGCGGTGCAATTAACTCTTTATTCATCGGATCTAGATAAGTCCAGAGCGGTTGATAATTTGCTATCACGCCAAGTGCGGCAAAACGAGGAAGATCTGCTGGATCAATTAACTGCGCGTGAGTAATTACAGGGCGGCGATCCCATTTGGGATTTACCGCAATCATTTTCTCAATCGTATCTAGCGCCTGACGCGCTGCGGCATCACCAATGGCATGGATATGTAATTGATAACCCTGCGAATCAAATAAAACCGCAGCATCTAAAATCTCATCATCGCTCCAGATCAATAAACCCTTTGATGATGGATCATCTAGATACGGATCAAGGAGTGCTGCAGTACCGGCAGATAATGCGCCATCACCAATAATCTTGATCGTCTTACATGCCAACCTTGAATTTGGGCCAAGTGCATTTACCGCTTTGCGAATCTGCCCAAAGTATTCGACGTTGCCGCGCCATTCAGTTGGCTGAGCCAACATGTAAAGATCCATATTGATTCGTAGCGCACCTGATTTATCGGCGGCGATATAGGCCTCAGCCATTCCTGGGGTTACCCACGCATCAACGGATGCGGTTACTCCACTTTCTAAGTAACGATCAGAGGACCAAGTAATCGCTGCTACGTCATCTTCTAACGTTCTCTCAGGCGCTTTCTTCAAGATCAAATCCATCGCAGAGGGCTCGCGCAAAGTTCCCCGCGGTGATCCATCGGGGTTGCGCGCAATAGTGCCGCCATCAGGATCAACCGTTGCCGCCGTTATTCCAGCTAGCTCAAGTGCTTTGCTATTTACCCAAATCGTGTGGTGATCAACTGCCTGCAGAACAACCGGGCGATCACTAACTGCTTCATCCAACCAAGTTGCTAAGAAATCTCCACCACTAACTGCGGCAGCTTCGTAAGCGCCACCAACTATCCAAGGTGTCTTTGGATTGGCATCAGCAAAACGTTTAACTTCAGCGACCATTTCAGCAACCGTCTGCAAACCATTTACTAGCGGCCCTTGCGCTTCGCGCCCACCAAAAAGTGGATGTGCATGTCCATCCATAAATGCTGGCGCTAAAAATGCGCCAGCTAAATCAACTACTTCATCACCTTGCTGAGCAGCGCCATTTATCTCAACGATCTTGTCGCCATCGATGCGCACAGAGCCAGCAACACAACCAATGCCACACCAGATTGTGCCGCCGCTAAAGAAAGTTGCCACTCGCGCATCCACCAAATCTCTCTATAAACCAAATCTCTCAACAAAGAAGTGGCGCAAGTCTAGGGGTTACTTCTTTTTAAATCCCGCTGGGCACTTAGGGCTAATGGCCGTTACCTTCTTAGTGGTCTTTCCCTTTACACAAGAGATAGTTACCTTCTTTTTAGCAACTGTGGCAATGGCCATTGGGGTTTCAGTTGGCGTAGGGGCGGGAGTAGCTATTACTTCTCGCTCCTGCGAAAGCTTCACGTTAATAGTTGGAGAAGAGAAGGTAAATCCCTTTGCAGATAAGTAAAGCCAGCCGTTCTTTTCGTTGACAACGGTTGTGGCAACTTTCTTCTCCCCGGCTGAAGTTGTAATTGAGATCTCTGCCTGAATTGGAGCGCTTGAGAATCCATAAATACAACGCGCAACTTTGCTGTTAATCGCAAGGTCGTATGAACCAGATGCTTCTGCGCCACTTGCTTCGTAGTGCGGTGATGCAACTTTGTATTCAAGTGCACCGGATGCCTTATTAAAGTTTGGGGGACCGGCGCTATAGGTAAGAGCATTAGTGGTAACAACTCCGCCGAGTTCATCTTTAGATATTGTGCAGCGCTCAATTTCAGGATTCTGCCAAGTATTTAGGGCACGATAAGACCAGTACTGCGTTGTCTTCGTGGCCTTATCGCCGATAGTTGGCAACATATCGTTCATGATCTGCATCGTAAGCGGATCAGATAGCCCATTGAGCATGGTCTTGATGCTGCTGCCATTGACATCACCCTGTAAGCCCCAATCGACATCAGCAAAGATCACTTTGCGAACGGATTCAGGGATCTGCGCATTTGGAATTGTGAAATCCAGAGTAGAAATTTTTACTGGTTCGGCCTCAATGCTAATTAACTGACCTTTTCCATCTTGAGCCACACTGATCTGTGGAAGTGCGATACGACCATGGAACCAACCGCTTACTTTCTGAGCAAGCTGTACCGACATACCAAAGCGATATCCCGTTGGAAAATCTTGTGGGAGTTGGCATACGCCAGTATCTACAACTGTGCAGCGCTCACCTTGCGGAGTGTTGGAAGGCCCTGAATATGCAGGTGCACCGGTAGGACCCCAATTTGGGCGAGAAGTCATCGGGAAATAATTTCCGGCAACAGCCTTTACTGGAGTTATACCTGCCATAAATTGACCATAGTAAATTTTCGTTTGATCTAATGGAACACCGACCGCTTTATTCATGTAGGAATCAATGCGAAGAGATACAAAGTAGTTCTCTTCACCTCCACTATTTACAACACCCGGAATCTTCCAGAGTCCACCGAAACCATTTGCTGCCGCCAATAACATCGACGGGATAGCATCTCTATCTGTTGTCCCTTTAACAGGTAGAGAATTTAGAAACTGACCATCGATTTTCTTGCCAGCTGGATCTACTGCCCAAACCGCTTTGATACAGTCAAATGATGCATCAATTGCACAAGTTGGCAGATTAATGATTGTCTTTACAGAAGTTGCATTTGTGCATTTCTCATCAGTGACAGATTCACAACGGAGCATCTTGCTGTGGTCTGCACTGTCGGCATTTGCCCAGAAGTTACTTGGCTCAATACTTAAATCAAAGCTCTCGGTTAAGTAGAGACCAAAGTTAGGTATTGTTGATGGGATTCTTGCACCGGCTTCAGCCCCGCCACTTTGAACAAACGACCCCAACAAAAGCGCTGCCAGAAAAGCTGCCCCATATTTACGGACTGACTTCACGTAAAACCCCATTCAACGGACTTGGCCCATTTGGGCCTCCCTATACCTCCGTTATCTAGCCTGAGATTTATGCAGGGTTACTCGAGTTGCTTAGGTTCTTTCATCTCAAGCGGCGGGATCACAGGCTTATCTTCTGTCAATTCCTTCAAATTCTTATCAATCTCTTTGATCACGCGATCGATTCCGTATTCGGCAGCGATCAGGGCGCAGGATAGAAACCGGTTGAATTCGCGGCCATCACGGGCGCCGAAGAGAATCCCCGAAGTCTTCTGGCGATTGCTGACATGAAATATGTAATCAGTTTCATCAGCAGATGCTGCCGCACCGTTCCACTTTGAGAAGAGCCACTCTTTGGTGTTAAACATTCCATTAAATAAAACCCGATTTGTCGTGAGAATTACATCGCCGACTTCACCGTACTTTTGAATCGGATCACCAGAAACATAAGTGCCGCGCGTTGCACCAACTCGATAACGAATACCCGCAACGACTGGAATGCTTAGCCCTTGGCTAGTTGCTGAATACTGACCCGCACTGCGTCCAGCTTCATGAAACTGTCCTTGCGCAGCCCATAGAACAATTTCGCCTGCCTTTTGAATCGTCTGGTTTACAACGACATCTTCGCCTTTTGCGGCGAGCACAAACGCATCACGCGCCTTTTGAAAGATTTCTACATCGCTCTGCCAATCAGTGATCGCAAGATCATAAACAGCCATCGCACGTTTATACGCGCGCTTGGCTTTCCAATTAGCGATAAATCCCATGGGCTAATACTGCCTAACTTCATATTTATCCACAACAAAGCAGAAAACCTAAATCAGTCTTTATCAACTGACTTAGGTTCCGTCCTGCGTACCGCTGTAGCTCAATGGATAGAGCGCCCACCTAACTAATGGGAGTGTAGGGGTTCGAGTCCCCTCAGCGGTACGCACATCTAATGGCCACGCCGTAGTTAAGCGTGGCCATTAGTATTTTCTAACGCATCGTAACTTCCCGCGCAGTTACATAACTCTTAGTATTCACACATGACAATCTCACTTCAGCGCGCACTCGAACATATGGCTTGGGCCAATCAAGAGATCTACAAGTTAATCGCCGAGCTACCCGATGAAGCACTCGATGCCTATGCAACCGACCCTGAATTCACCGTCCGCGAAATAATGCGCCATATCGCCTCTTCATCCGGCGGTTACGCATCGCGTCTTGAAGGCATAGAAAACTTGGTTCTAGAACAACCAAAGAACATGGCCGAACTGCGCGAGATTGCAAAAGTATTGGCTACCAATGATGCCCGACTATTGAAACTTGTTGCTCTTGAAGATCAATCAATTGAAGTTATCCGCGAAGGCGTAACAACGCACTGGATGCGCTCGACCATCATCACCCAAGCTGTGCACCACTCAATCGAACATCGTGCTCACGCCGTTTCGGCACTAGAAGCACGTGGCTTCAAAAAAGTAGACCTAGATGATTTTGACGTCTGGGGCTACGAACTAAGCCTGCGCTAACCAACAAATAACTAACATAAGCGCATGAACGCCATCTACTTCACGCAATTCAAGGGACCACTTGAAATCAAAGATATCCCGGTCCCAACTGCAACAAACGATGGCGTCGTTATCAAAGTAGAAGCGACTGGTTTATGTCGCAGCGATTGGCACGCCTGGATGGGCCACGACTCTGACATTGTTCTGCCACATGTTCCAGGCCATGAATTTGCGGGCGTTATTTCAGAAATTGGCAAAGCTGTTACAAAGTTTAAAGTCGGCGATCGCGTAACCGTTCCTTTTGTTTGCGGCTGCGGTAAGTGCCAATACTGCTTGCGCGGTGATGCGCAGGTCTGTCCGACCCAAACTCAACCTGGCTTTACTGGCTTCGGTTCTTTCGCAGAATACGTAGCAATCGATAACGCCGACTTCAACTTAATTCACATTCCCGCAGAAGTTTCCTTCGCAACTGCCGCAGCGCTCGGCTGTCGCTTTGCAACTTCTTATCGCGGGCTAATCAAACGCGCCAAAGTTAAATCAGGCGAAACCGTTGCAATCTTCGGATGTGGCGGCGTTGGACTTAGCGCCATCATGATCGCTCAAGCCCAAGGCGCAAACGTTTACGCCATCGATATCAATGATGATGCACTCGAGATCGCTGCATCCCTTGGCGCGCAAACAATTAATTCAAAGAACACAGACCCCGTCGCATTTCTGCAAAACCTCGGGGGAGCGCACGTCGCAGTCGATGCACTTGGGAGCGAAGCCACAGCAGGCGCCTCAGTCCTTTCACTCGCGCGCGGTGGTCGTCACCTGCAACTCGGTTTACTACTTACGCCAAGTGGATTAACTGCAATGCCAATAGCCCGCGTTATCGCCTGGGAACTGGATCTACTTGGCTCTCACGGAATGTCAGCGGTGGATTACCCAGAAATGTTGGCGCTAGTTGCAAGTGGCGTACTCAACCCATCGCTTCTTGTTAAGCGCGAAGTAGATTTACAAGTTGGCGCCCAAGCACTTGCAGATTTAAATAACCAGCAACACGGCGGAATCACAATTATCAAGCCTCAAGGTTCGCGTTATGTGATTAGTTAGACATGGGCAATTACGCTGAAGTTATAGGCTCAAAGCTGCGAATAGCGCCCGTCTAAAAGGAATTTTTCTACCCAGGTTGGTATCGTTTTAGCCATGTTCGCCTTCAAGACTCTAGCCGCAAAGTACAGCGGCGCGCTGGCCTTGATTCTTGCAATTTTTTCGGCAGGTCTTGTAGTTGTTCACGCTTGCCACACCGAGCAACCTACTCATTCATCAACATCATCACACCATGAAGAATCTGTCGCGTCCAAGGGTCAAATAATGGGCTCTGAATCTCTAGCCGCTAAAGTCTGTGCAGTAACATTTTTCTTAGTGTTACTGGTGGGGCGCAAGTATTTCGTTAAAATAATTATAAGAGTCGATTCGCTCGTTAATAGGCAACTAATGCGTTTATATAATTTTATTTTTCGACCGCCAAATATCAAGAATTCACTTTCCCTATCTCAACTTGGAGTCATTCGAATCTAATCCTCTCTCGTTTACAAACCCATGTATTCGTCAACGAGAAAAGGATTATTTATGTTTAAAAAAATTACGGTTTTGTTTATAGTTTTACTTTCGTCCGCATCAGCTAGCTCTGCCGTCGCAACTTCTCACGGGAAAACGCTGAGCAATCTAAATGGCAATGACATCATGTTTGCTCAGATGATGATTCCTCACCACCAGCAGGCTATCCAAATGTCTAAGTACGCCCTCAAGAACAGCACAAATATGGAGATTAAGAAGATTGCCTCAGCAATATCTTCAGGACAAGGCAGCGAGATCTCTCAGATGAAGTATTGGCTCAGTGCGACTAAATCGTCAGCGGCAATGGGCCACGGCATGGGCCACGGCATGGATATGAACGGGATGATCTCAGAATCTCAAATGCGTACTTTGAGCGCCCTGAAAGGCGCCAAATTTGATAAGGCATTTCTGCTCGCCATGGTTGAGCATCATCAAGGCGCTCTTGAAATGGTTACCCTTTTAAGGGGAACAAAAAATTCTGAGGCTAAAAAATTAGCTACAGACATTACTCGTGTTCAAAAAGCCGAGATTGTGGCGATGAAAAAGCTATTGGTAAAACTCGCTTAGGCGAAGGAAGCCAACATGCCAATTATCACTGTATTAGCGCTCTTTCTTTCCCTAATAGTTACAGTGCCGTCTGCTGTGGCTGCTCCGTCCGTTGCCTCTGCTCAAAGAGATGTCGATAGGTTGCGAACGCTCGCCGCAGAAAAATATGAAGCTGCGAACGAGGCAAATATACGAATAAAGCAGTTGGAGAAAGAAAGTCTCACGCTTCAGGCCAAGGAGGCTGTTCTAAAGAAACAATTAGATGCCTCCAGCGAGGTCTTGGCACGAATTGCGATATCTAAATTCCAAGGACATGGGTTTGGAAAAACGATCGATCTCATGTTCTCTGCAGATCCCACGCGATATCTTTCGGATGCCTCTGTTTTAGAAATGATCTCTAGAGGTTATTCCCAAGAACTTAAAGAATTTGCTGTGATCAAGCAGAAAGTTGAGGCATCGCAATATGTTGTCTCAGATAAAACTGAGCTTCTAAAGCGTGAAAAAATGCGTTTGACCAGAGAAGTTGCATCAGCACAGGCTGCTTTAGTTAAAGCTGAAAAAATTCTGAATTCACTCAAAAAAGAAGATAGAGAACGACTCGCACTGCAAGAAGCTGCACGCGAAAATAAAATTCTCAGCGATTCCAAGAAGTTTGCTGCGAGTTACGCCGGAGATAATTCAAGAGGATCAATAGCCCTGAAATATGCACTACAACAAATTGGTGATGTTTATGTCTGGGCTGCCGCAGGTCCAACCCGTTGGGACTGCTCAGGTCTTACTATGCGAGCATTTCAGAAAGCTGGCGTCTCATTACCTCACTCCTCACGGATCCAAGTGCGTTACGGAAAAGCAGTTTCTTATAACTCTGTGAAGCCAGGTGACTTACTCTTCTTCGGTAAACCAATTAGCCATGTCTCTATATACATGGGAGGTGGAAAAATGGTGCAGGCACCTCGCCCAGGGAAAAAAGTTGAAGTTGTTAAATTTGGCAAGCGTTTTGGCGCTAAGCCCTTTGTAGGAGCACGCCGACTATGAAGCCACTTCGCCCATTTACTCTAATTACAATCACAATAGCGCTGGTATTTTCTAGCGCAATCACCTTTCCGCTTTCGGCGACCAACCATAAACCGACACTCGCCCAGATTGAGGCGGCAAAGAAAGCAGAACTTGCCAAGA
>JBEBBQ010000083.1:0-15549 GCA_041158325.1 Actinomycetota bacterium
TCACCGGCAACCGTCCGCATCCTCGTGGTTACGGAACCTTTGCTAGATATCTAGGTGTCTACGCGCGCGAAGAGAAGATTCTTACGATGGAGGGCGCGATCAACCGTATGACGGGCCGCCCGGCAAAACGTTTATCGCTTAAAGATCGCGGCTTAATTCGCACCGGTTACATCGCAGATCTAACGCTCTTTGATGCGGCAACGGTAAAAGATCGCGCAACATATGAAGAGCCGCGAGTACCTGCTGCAGGGTTTGAACATGTTTGGATCGGTGGGATCAAGACCTTAAATAGCGGCAAGCGAACTGGTGAGCTGCCTGGTAAGGCGATACGCGGAAATAGCTAATTAGCTAGGGAATTTGCGACCCAAGTTAAATCTCTTGGGCGCCAGGTATCTAGCAAGTAGAAATCAATATCTGCAGCTCCTAGTGCAGCTAACGCCGCAACCTTTTCGCAAAGCGTCTTCTCATCGGTGTTATCTGGAAATGTTGGGCGCAAGATTGGCTTTAGCCGTGTTTGCAGGCGATCTGCGTAATGTTTATATATCGCAGCAACTTCAGCCGGGCTCTTTCGGTAAACCAGTGGCTCAAAGGCGGTTAGCGAGTTAACGATTGATTTTGGGTCTATGCCGACTAACCAACTTAAGTCCAGAGGCGTTGCTGAGTTCATATCTAGAAGAGTTGATTGATCAACGTATGAAACTTCAACGCCAGAGTCTGATGCGATTCTAAAAATCTCGGCGTAAACAGCGGCCAGGGTTGCCTCTCTCGTCTTTAGATACTCCAAGATTTCAGCACCCACAATTTCGGCCAGTGCTGCCTTGGTAACAGTTTGTCCGAGCCAAGGATCTTTATCGGTTAAAAATGGTTGCAGAGCTTGCTTAACTTTTTCTTTTAGTTGTGCGCCGTTGCCGCCTGTGCGATCGAAGTTTGCGATACAGGATGGGCAGAAACAGAGCGAGAATAAGAACTCCGTGATTTCACTTAGCTCCATAAAGAAGCGTTCGTGGTGTTCGCCGTGGCGTGCGCCATGCCAGTGCATAGATTCCATGGCGATTGATTTGATGCCGCGCGAACTTAAATCGGCAACGAGTCCGTAGGCGTATTGCGCAACGCGTGGGTTTGAGGGACAGAGTTCAGATAAGAATTTATTGCCGAGTGCGTTTTCAACGGTTGCACTTGGTTCGACAAATCCGATACCCGAGTTATGCATAAAGACTGCCCAGGCATTTACATCAAGGCCGAGTTTCTTTGCAGCCGTTAGAACACCTTCAAGCATCTTGTTATCGGGTGAATGATCGGTCTTGCTGGGGCGAATCGCATCCCTTGAATACATGCTTGTATCTGGAAGGTAATAGTGAAAACCATCTGATAGGTATTCGAGTTGTGGACCTTGGCGCAATAAGAAATCACGGGATGCGTGATAGTTCAGCGCCAGATTGATACCGGTGAAGCCGGCAGCCTGTAGTTCAGAAAGTACTTCGTTAGCGTCCTGGCGGAAGAAGGTGTAGGGGAGCGTGAATGCATTAGCGCGCATTCTTTAATTACTTCACGCTTCCTGCAGTTAGCCCGCCAACAAGGTACTTCTCGATACTGATGAAGAGAATAACTACAGGAACAATTGCAATCGCAGTTGTTGTGAAGAGGTATTCCCAGGCAACGTCGTACTGGCCGATGAAGGTGGTGATACCCGTTGAAATCGGTTGTCTTGTAGGCGAACTAATCACCGTAAGTGCGACTGTAAATTCGTTCCAGGTTGAAACGAAGGTGAAGATCACAGCGGTTACAAGTCCAGGAAGTGTTACTGGAAGTACAACGCGGCGAAGTGATTGGAAGCGAGTACAACCATCGACCATGGCAGCTTCTTCAATTTCAACAGGAACACTGGCGAAGAAGCCAGAGAGCAACCAAACTGCAAAGGCGAGGTTAAATCCGGCGTTGACGATAATTAGCGCCGCCCAGGTATCGAGCAAGCCAAAGAATTTAACTTCGCGGAAGATACCGATGATCAGCGCAGTTGGCGAGAACATCTGAGTAGCTAGAACCAAGAGTAAGAATGCGCTGCGGCCTCTAAAACGATTTCGTGCGACGTAATACGCAGCAGGCACTGAAACAACTAATACCAATAGCGTTGCGCAGATAGAGACGATAACGCTGGCACGGAGGAAGTTTCCGATTGGGGCAACAGACCAAACTTCAAGGTAGTTGTCGAACTGCCAAGACTGTGGCAGACGCTTCATCGGGAATGCATAGAGCTCTTCATTTGGCTTGAGCGAAGTTAAGAGCATATTTATATATGGATATATAAAGAAGAGCCCGATCATGTAGGCGCTAAATGCAGTAGCTGCCTTTTTTGGAGTCCAGACGAATTTCACTTTATCTTTCTTCGCGGTCTTCATGCTTGATCTCGAGTCGCTTTAGTTACACGGAGGTAGATCAGAACAATCAACATGATGAAGGCGAAGTTGATTACGCCCAGTGCAGTAGATGGCCCCATGTTGTATTCAACGAAAGCCATCTTGTAGGCAAAGGTAATCATGGTGTCGGTGTCGTAACCCGGCCCTCCTCGCGTGAGGGCCCAGATAATGGGGAAGGAGTTAAAGACGTTAATCAAGTTGATAATCGTCGCGATCAGCAGCGCATTACGTAGCAACGGGAATTTAATGCGACGGTAGATCTGCCATGGGCCTGCGCCGTCTACTTGCGAAGCTTCGACTATGTCATTTGGAATTGACTGTAGGCCGGCCAAGATTACGAATGTTGTAAAGGGAATTGATACAAAGACTGCAACCCATACAAGTACGAAGAATGAATAACGAGGATCGCGTAGCCAGTCAACTGGTTGGCCATCTTGGAGTCCAAGTTGTTGAAGAGTTAAATTCAATTCACCGGAAGTTAGTTCAAGGATCCACTTCCAGATAATTGAAGTCATAACCACTGATGCCGCCCAAGGGACGATCATCGCCCAACGCACAAACTTGCGACCTGGGAAATTCTGATTAATTAATTGCGCAAGTGGAAGCGAGAGCGCCACAGTAATTGAAACAACTGCGAAGACCCAGATAAGCGTTCTTACTGCGATGGTCTTTAGATCTGGATTTTCAAATAGAAGTCGATAGTTGCCGAGGCCGAAGAAGCCTTCTAGGACACCTGCCGACGTAATTTTCGTTAGCGAAATTCTAATTAATTCAATTGCTGGCCAGACCACAACTAAAAGAATTAAGAGAAGTGATGGGCCAATCCAAGGAAGGGCGCTAAGGGTTGAATTCGCCGGGCGTCGATTCTTTACTTTTTTCTCGGCAATACCTGTCGCAGTCAACTCAATTGCTCCTTAGTTAATTATTAATTTATGAAATAGGGCCTTGGCGGTTATTAACCTACCAAGGCCCTACCTCACTTACCTCGTATTACTTATTACTTACTTTTACTTACTTTACGCCTGCTTCAACAGCAACCTTTTGGATCTTATCTAGAACGCCCTTAGGGTCCTTGATAACGCCAGTACCAATCTGAGTTTGGATTGATCCTGAGACCTTAGGCCATGATGCGAGATCTCCTGGGTAGAAGATTGCATTTGGCAGTTGCTCAATGAATGGAAGCAATGAAGAGTCCACAGCTGATGAAGCTGACTTAGTTGCTGGAATGAATCCACCAGCAGCTCTTAGGAACCCTGCATAGTTGTTTGGCTGGAACAAGAAGTTCATCCATGCCTTAACAGCTGCTTCGTTTCCTGGCTTCTTAAATGCCATGAAGTAATCCTGCACGCCAAGAGTGATTGACTTACCCTTTGGTGAGTGTGGGAATGGAGCTACGCCGTAATCAACCTTGCTCTTGTAATCCTTCAGCGTTGATGGGAAGAATACAGAAGCGTTGATCATTGCAATGCGGCCTTGGCTAAATAGCTTGAAGGCATCAGTGCGGTTTGTTGAAGCTGGGCTTGGCTGTGTTAGTCCAGCCTTAACCAATGAAGTTAGGTAGTTCATTGTCTCAAGGTTTTCCTTTGAGTTGATAACCCACTTCTTTGACTTGTCATCGAAGTAACGACCGTTGTTTCCACCGGTCCAGATTGCGAATTCAGCCTGGGCTTCTTCAGATCCAAGTGGAAGACCGATTGGGTAAACACGTGGGTACTTCTTCTTGATCTTCTTTGCAGCAGCAGTTACTTCAGCCCATGTTGTTGGGACCTTTGTAACACCTGATGTGTAAAGAATTTGCTTGTTGTAGAAGAACATACGAGCTGAAGCTAGATCTGGAACAGCATATGCAACTCCGTTGTACTTTGAGTTGTCGATAAATGCTGGTACGAAGTCTGCCATTGTCTTAGCATCAAAGATATCTGTTGCCTTGTATAGGAGACCTGCAGCTGCGTAATCTGAGAATGTATTGAGGTTCAAAATATCTGGTGTTGAATCTGTCGCCACCAAAGTACGTCCCTTAACAAGAATGTCATCCCACGAAAGATTTGTGTGTTCGACCTTGATTGTTGGGTTCGCTGCCATGAAGCGAGCATTTAGATCTGCATAGTATGCAGGCATCGCATCTGTGTAGTTAGGTGTGATGATCTTGATCGTTGTGTTTGCCTGAGCAGGCGCAACGCTCAAAACTGATGCTGATAGCGCAACTGCTGCTACAGCACTTAGTTTCCGTAGACCGATCTTCTTCATTTATGTTTCTCCTTGGTCAGAGCATCAGCTCTGAGTTCTAGTAGTTTTATGAAATCGACAGGCAGGGGTGCCTGGCGTTTTCAGTACCTACACCTCACCACTACGCCATTTCAGGCGCAAGGTTGTAGGCATAACGAATTGGTAACGGGTGAACCCGAGCAGTTCTTGAATCCGGGCCAAGCGACCATAATCTGCTTATGGATCACTCAGGATTTAATACGGGCGCAGGGGGTGGAGCTATTTCAAGCGGCCCCAACGAAGTCATTCGCCAGATAGCCAGGGACTTTTTTGAACAGATCTGGAACCAGGGTGATGAAAGTGCGATCGACCGGTTTATCTCTGAAAACACGGTCGGCAACGATCCGCAATTTGGAACCGGCCGAGAAAGCTTTAGAGCAAAGTGGCGCGAATGGCAGAGCGCATTTCCAGATATTCATTTTCGCGTTGATGATGTGATTGTCGAAGGCAATCAAGTTGTAACTAAATGGCATCTAACCGGAACTCAGACGGGTGAATTAGAAGGAATGCCCCCATCTAATAAAAAGGTCGCAGTTGATGGTGTGAGCATTGATCAGATAGAAAATGGCATGGTCGTTTCTGGCTTTGATGCTTGGGACTCACTTAACTTCCGCAAACAGTTAGGGCTGCCGATTTAAGGTTTAGGTGTGTAGCCCAGAATTTTTATCTCACCAGCTGATGTGGCGCGAACCAAGACGCCTTCTCCGGATTCGAGTGAACTTTGGGCAACTGCTTGGAAGTTAACAAAGTGGCCAACCAAGACAAGTAGGCCGCGGGTATTGCGGTGGTTAACTATGCGCTTTTTGATATTGGCAGTTTGCGGGTGGCTCTCCAGATTTGTTTCTTGAAATAGTGAATCTAAATTTCTATTGGGGCGCACTGTTCCGAGGTTAAGAAGCTCTGCAGTCTCTTTAGCGCGGCACCATCTGCTGGATTCAACGCGCAAGATCTTTATCTCGCGACGCTGCAACCATTGGCCCATTTCGCTAGCTTGCGCGCGACCTTCAGCATTTAAATTTCGCTGCGTTGAACAATCGTTAACTTTAAAGTTTGGTGGATCGCCAACACCGGGTGCGAGTGCGTGGCGCATCAGCAACACATAACCTTTGGGGTTGCTGCCTTGCAGTTGATCCCAGATTGCTAGATTTTTAGCTGGGTCGTTGGCTAGTGCGGGAGCCGGTGACAAAGTTGTAGCAAGAAGGGCTACTAATAGAAGCGCAACTTTGGCTTTAATCATCCGTTGGTAACCGTAATCAACTTGCCCGAATCTGTTGTGGCAAGAAGTGCTCCGCAGCTTAAAACTTCTAAATCGCGGATCCGATCGCCCATATCTACTTGAATATCTTCAGTTACAGCCAACTTGTCGCTTAACTTAATGAAGACGAGAACCTCTTCGCGCAGAGTGCCCAACACAAGTGACCTGCCCCAACTGCCCCAACCTGTTTCAGGTAACTGCACGAGTTCAGTTGGTGCAATCGATGGCACCCAATATTTAATTGGTTCTAGATAACCGGCATGGCTACCCGTTTTTCCAGGGCGCACATAATCTCCGCCACCATATGGCTGGCCATATGAAACAAAGGGCCAACCGTAATCTCCACCTTCTTCAATTACATTTATCTCATCGCCACCGCGTGGTCCGTGTTCGGCGGCCATCAGCGTTTTGTTATCAAAGAGAACGATTCCTTGTGGGTTGCGATGGCCTTGCGAAACTTTGGTTGCGGATTTGGCAGTTAACTTAAAGATCGAACCTAGATCTCCACGTTTGCTGCGGTTATCTATTTCGGTAAAGCCTAAATCTCCGATGGTTACATAAACAGTGTTCTTATCTATTACGGCAAAGCGGCCGGCGGTATGTTGCACGGCTGATATAGGTACGCAGGGCTTTGTCACAAACCAGTTGGCGACAAACTTGGCGCGTTGCTTGGTGCGGTCATAGGAAATTTCATCAATAGCGATTTCGACACAGTTTCGTGCCGTACTAAGCCTTGGATAAGAGATCAGAAGTTTTGCCGATGTGGCGTTTTCGGACAAAACTGCGATGTCGTTGATTGCAAAGCGTGAATCTATTTCGCGGCGGTTTGCAGGAATAAATTTTCCGAGTGAAATCAGAGACGTCTTTGCTTTGTTCCAGGTTAAAAGCTCGCCGCCGTTGCGACCGCCACCCAACAAGACGGTGTCATCTTTCAAGAGGGCAAGTGCGGGGCCGCGAGTATTTCCGCCACCAGTAACAGATTTTGAGATTGACTTAGATGTAAAAGTTAACGAAAGAGAGTTACCTTCAAAGTCGGCAGCGCTGGCTGGTGGCAATAGGCCAAGTACAAGTGCAGTTATAAGCAGGATTTTTTTGACCACAGCAAACCTTAAGTTTTTCCAGAATGCCGAGCAACTCGAATTGCTTTACCATTGAGCGAAATTTAGGGAGTCAGATGAAAAAGTTTATTGCTGTCATCTTGGCTTTGAATTTGCTGGGAATTACTTCGGCATCTGCTCACCAGCCAGTGGTTTTATTGGATAGCGATACAACTCCGGCTGCGGGACCACTATTGGTCGATGGCACTGTCTCTTTTGCAATTCGCGCAGCCTTTAATAAAGCAGGACAGAAGAAAGCATTTCGTGCAGCGTTGGTAGAAGGTGATCAACTTGATGTGCAGTATTTAATCGTTGATAAGCGCCCCGAAAATAGACTCAAGAATTCGCAGTTGCCACAATTGGTGATTACTTCGCCAACGGGCAAGAGAACGGTGATGAAATTTACAGAACGCACTGCTTACTTTGAAAAATGGGGGCGAGTTAATTATCTATATCTCGGACGTCTCTCTGAAGCTGGAGAAGCTGGGATCTATAGTTTTGTAGCAACTGCACGCGCCAAGGCCGAAATCACCATTGCGGTTGGGTCAAAAGAGATACCGGGCGAAGTTACGCGCGGATAGTTTTGTTACAAAGAGATAAGCCAAGAGATAGAAAATAGGAGAGAAGATGAAGCCAGAGACAAAACTCGGAAAAGATCTACAAGCTTTCAATCGAGTTGCGGGCGCCACCCACCTGATTCAGGGAATCGTGCTCCTGATCATCATGAATACCGAGACCACAATTCCAGTTGTCACACGTTTCTTTGATCAGACAGGTGACGGTGAAATTGCTCCGGTCAGCAAGGTTCTCTTTGAGTTCTCAGTTGCGATAATTGCGCCAATATTCCTTCTGCTTTCATCTTTTGCACATTTCTTAATCTCATCTCCTTCCTATGTGCGTCGCTACGAAAAGAACATCGAAAAGGGCATCAATCCTGTGCGCTGGTGGGAGTACGCATTTAGCTCATCGCTGATGCTCGTTGTTTTACTTATGTTTGGCGGCTTAATCGAACTATCGACTGTTGTCTTTGTCTTTACCCTCAACTTCATTATGAACCTGATGGGGCTTGTAATGGAGAAGTACAATCAGCTAACTCAGACCACCAATTGGCTGCCATTTAATATCGGTGTTCTCGCCGGAATAGTTCCGTGGATTATGGGTGGTCTCTATTTCGTGGTTTCAACGAACAACATTGCAGATGCTATTCCGGTCTACGCTCAGTTCGGTTTCTTACTTACATTTCTATTCTTCAACAGCTTTGCGATCAATATGTGGTTGCAATATAAGAAAATCGGCAAGTGGAGCAACTACGCCTACGGCGAGAAGGCTTACATAGTCTTAAGCCTGGTATCTAAGTCAGCACTTGGCTGGATCATTGTTTTAGGAACTATGGGTGTCTAACGCCAGATCTGCGAACACTGCGCTTTTTTAGGTGAACTTCTTAAACCTTTAACTTAGGGCAGTCTTTCGTTTAATATCTTTGGCAAGTGCCCAAGCCCAGTAGAAGAGGCCATATTTATATTTGCAGGAAATACTGCGATGAAGAGAGCCAGTGCGCTGTAAGCGCCCCAAAGTCGCATTGATTCACCAGCAATGCTCACTTTGCAGGAAGTCTGGAACTAAATCATCAACTCGAGTATTACTTTAAAAATTGCGACCTGCTACCGAATCAATTAATTGTGCGACATCAAGAGACTCTTGAATCGGCAGCACCCAGCTATCTTGTCCGCTTATTCGGGCGCTAACTGCTTCAATCATTATTTGATAAGCATCGACGGGTGCGAACTCTTCGGCATAGTCTCCAATTTGTAGAGCTGATGCTTGGCGCCAAGCGGTAAATGCGGCGCCCTTAGTAAATTCAATTCTGCTTTCGGTTCCTAATATTTTCGCAAACTGTTGTTCGGATGCAACAAAAGAACTAAGCGCAGATAATTTAACGCTAGCACCAGCACTGCCTTTCATATCTGCAAAAACGTGGGTAGATAAATCAGCGCCGTTTTCATTAAAGTCTTGTGTAACTTCAGTCAGAGTTGGACTAAGCCAGGGATCAATAAGTGCGCGCCAGAGTTGAAATTGATAAGTGCCAACATCTAGCAGGCTGCCACCATCCGCTTGGGCGCGAAAGTTATTCTTTAAATCTGCGGTGAAGGTAAATGTTGATTCGATACTTGTTAACTGGCCGATACTGCCTGTGCGAACTAGTTCAACTGTGCGCTTAGTTCTGGGATGCCACCGCATCCAGGCTGCCTCTATCAGTAACCTGCCATTTTCTTTTGCAGCATCAGCCATCTCTTTTGCCTCTTTAAAATTTAAGGCAAGTGGTTTTTCGCATAGGACATGTTTGCCGTTTTTGAGTGCGGCAATGGCCCATTGGTGATGTTGGTGATTTGCTAAATTTATATAAACTGCGTCGATATAAGGGTCAGCGACGATTTGGTTATAACTTTCTAAACCGTGATACGTACGTGCAGGCGCCAGTGCTTGGGCACGGATTAAATCTCGGCTTGCAACTGCGGCGAGTGTTGCATTACTTGCGGCGTGAACTGCTGGTGCTAAGGCTTTACTCGCCACCATTCCGGCACCGATAAAGCCCCACTTAATCTTCATGCCCGCAATAGTATGGGCGTTATTGGCTTTCCGTTCTGCAACGCAGATTCTTCGGCTGCTTGCATTATCGCCACAACATCGCGTGATTGCTCAGCTTTCACAGACATCGGAGTTGCATCATTTATATAGGCAACAAGGGATGCGTAGAAGGAATAGGGCGTAACGCTGACGTGGGGGATAAGTTCGCTAGAACCGTCGGCGCGGTGCAGGGTGATAATCGCCGGAAGGTCGGCGACAGAGCCATTTGCAGATTGGTCCCAATCTCCACTAAGTGCGCCCTTAGTGCCGAGAATATAGAACTTAGGCTTACGAGCAGCAGCTAGGTCTGAGTTTATAAATACTGCTTGGACGCCGCCTTTAAAGTTGATATTTACTTGTGCGTGATCTGCATTTGTCACATGGTCCCAAACGCGTTTCTGATTTAGACCGCTTACGAAATCAATATTTGCCGGAACAAGGGACAAGATCTGATCAATGAAGTGGCTTCCCCAGTCGAATATGGCACCGCCTGAAACGGCGGCGTCTGAGTGCCAGAAAGAACATGGCCGGGAGTAACCGCCGACAAAGCTTTCGTAATGAAATATTTCACCGATTTGATCGTTCTCGATTTGTTCTTTGATGGTGAGAAAATCTAAGTCATAGCGACGATTCTGATAAACAACGAGAAGCACACCATTTGTTTTTGCTAGAGCCATTAACTCATCACATTCATCTGTCGTAAGTGCCATTGGTTTTTCTAGCATGACATGCAAGCCCAATGACAAAGCTTGCTTTGCCCATTTGTAATGGCTATTTGGGGGAGTGGAAACTACAACAAGGTCAATAGCGCCTTCGGCCAGCATCGCATTGGCGTCACTAAATGTTTTTGCATCCGGTGAAATCTCTAGCGCTGCGGCAAGGCGCTCTGGGTTGGTGTCACAGACTGCGTGGAGATTGAGTCCAGCAGTGGCTGTGATCGCTTTATTGTGCTCATCTCCGATTGCGCCATAAGCAAGCAGACCAACTTTTATATCTTTACTAGACACCGTTTGATCTCCTAAATCGGATTGAATGGGCAAGCGTCAAGAGTAACTTTGATCTGGTAACGCGGCATCTTGAACTTATGGCGATGTAAAGTGGTCACATGGCCTCAAAAGATTTAATTACCGTTGTTTACGATGGCCAATGTCGCTTTTGCCGCGCGTGCCTCAGTTGGTTAGAGGAGAAAGTAGCGGTAGAAAAAGTTGCCTATCAAGAGATAGATACAACGCGCTTCGGGCTAACCGAAGAAGAATGTAGCAAGCAGGTTTATGTTCAACATAGGGGAGAGTTGAGTGCTGGAGCTGGCGCCATCGCAATATTGCTCAACCTGCGTGGTAATAAGGTCATGGCTTTTTTGATATCCCGTTCGGGGCCTCTGGCAGATATTGGATATCGCTGGGTTGCTGCTCATCGCAACTCGTGGGTAATAAGAAAGTTGACTCAGAAACTAGAGAGTTGAGTCGGTTCTATGGTCTATCGCTAACTAGCGGGTGTACCGTTTCTTATGGCTAAAAAAGAAGTTGATTCAGACGACAAGGTATATGGCGAAAAATCGATCCTGCCACTCAAATATGTGGATTTGATGGAAGATATTTTTCACGCGGTTCTAGCGATCGCTTTGCTTGGTATTGGTATTGGCGCATTTTTCTTTAGCATCAAACGCCTCTTTGAAACTGCGCCCTTCTTTCCAAATGGAATGATCCAAGGCGTAAACGACATCTTATTTATTGTGATTATTCTTGAAATCTTGCGCACCGTTATTTCGCGCTTTACCGATGGCGTGTATCAACTCGATAAGTTTTTAATCATCGGAGTTATCGCTGCAGTGCGACATATCTTGACGGTGGGCGCATCTCTTACCTTGCAAACAGGAAAGAGTGATCAGGCATTTGATCGTGCAATTTACGAGATGGGCTTGAACGCCCTAATAGTTGTTGCTTTGGTTTTTGCGATCTTCTTATCGAAGAACGCACATCGCCGAAAGTAGGACTACTCGAAATCTCCGCCGCGCCCGGTAAGTCGTTTTGGTTTCTTGCGCGGTCGGTCAAAACGAGTTGCCAGAGCTATGACCGCAATCGCATAGATGGCAATTAGTACAAAACCTATTTTCATTAGGCGCCTAGTACTGCCCAAACAACTAGTGCAAAGATAGCGATTCCGAAACCAACAGTTGCAATTGCTGAGAGTGATACCAAGCCGCGTGAATCGGCAATCTTTTCCGCTAATACAGATTTCTTTTCGATCTTACGTAGATCAGCAATTAACGCTTCACCTTCGCGCACAGCCGCGTATTGGCTGATGATCGAAAGAATTCCGGTAACAGCAGCAACTCCGATAGCGAGATATTTAGCGGCATCGCTTGCTGTTGCAAAGACATCGAATGCGGCCAGAACAAAGATTGCAATTAGAACTAGCGCCGGTCCAACCTGCGCCTGGATGATTTGTGAGCGTGATTCGTGCCAAACCTTAAGTAATGACTTTTCGTCCATTTTTGTTTCCTCTCCGAGAAACCTAGTAATCCGTAAAGGATTGAGGAAAGGCTACGCGCCTGAAGGTGAACACGCACTATGAAAACGCTGAGAATTTTGAGTCCGATGGGTGAATTATGGGAGTTTCTGTTAATCTTTGGGCATGAAAAAGAGTTTTCTCAGCCTTTCTATGGCGCTAGTTTTATCAATAGCTATTGCACCGGGATCATCAGCATCAGTTAAAGCGGGGACTTCCTGCAAGAAGGCTGGGCAGACAAGTACTTCAGCAGGTATGAAATTCACATGTATTAAAAAGGGTTCCAAATTAATTTGGAATAAAGGCGTTGCAGTTAAGGCGCGACCAACTGCAAGTGCATCAGCTGCGGCAAGCGCTTCTCCTGCTGCACCTGCGATGAGCGCAACACCTACGCCAAGTAAATCTGCGGAAGAGAGCAAGTCAGCAGAGCCAGTCGCTTCGGGAAACACAATGGAGAGAGTTAAGGCTAATAACACCGCATCAAGTTGCTGGACCGTAATTAGTGGAAATGTTTACGATCTAACGAAATGGATTAATTCTCACCCTGGCGGTTCAGGTGCAATTCGTTCGCTATGTGGAACAGATGGCACCGCCGCATATAACGGGATGCATGGAAACCAAGGAAAGCCACAGTCTCGCTTAGCTGGTTATCTCTTGGGGCCACTTTCTAAGTAGCACTCTTTCTGCTGTCAGTTGCAGCGGGTAGGTTTGTGCTCAATCGAAAGGTGGTTGGGCGATGTTCGAACTATTGGCGTTGGCTGCAGTTATCTATTTGTTTATCAATCGCAAGAAGAAAGTGCGCAAGCCGCGGGGGATTGATGCCGAACTCCGCGAATTAGTTGAGAGCACTTACACTTCCGATGCGATGGCTGCTGAGATTAAGGGATATTTGTTATCTGTTGTTGCCGACGATCGCGATGGCGCCGAGAAGTTCTCTGATGCGCGCCTTGCACAAGCACAAGCGATATTAGATCGCGCTGGGCCTTCTGCTTTCTACTGGATGACCGAGATCGCGACTCAGTTAGCGGTTTTATCTGCGGCGAAGATAAACGGAATTGGCAGCAACGTTGAAGCCGAACTTGGTTCTGAAGGCGTTACACCTGAAGCGGTGATTCGCATCGTCGTTAAGGGCTAATTACTGATGGCGGATGAAGGCGGAAACTTCTGGATTGGCCTTCATCGCGGAGATTTCATCAGCAGTTGGAAGCGTTGGGCGATCGCGTTCGACTTTAACGAGACAGAGAAAGCCAAGTGGTTCTTTTTCATCAGCGCGAAATTGGTGCCAAGCCCATGAAGGAACATAGACCAGATCATGGATCGCAAGTGGCAAAACTTCATCACCAACTAAGCAAGCGCCCTTACCTTTAATTGGAATAACCAAGTGGGTATGTTCATGTTTTTCAAGAGTGGTGTGGCCACCGGCATCAACTTCAAAATATCTAACTTCCATGCCATCTGCATGATCTTCACCGAATAAAACGCGGCGGGTTACATCTTTAAAAGTGGCATCGCCATCTTCATCTTTATATACGAGCTCTTCGATATTACGCCAACGATGAGGTTCATCTTGGGTAACGTGGAATTTATTGTGGCTCACGCGCAAATTGTAGCCGCCAAGGGTAAGTAGTGTTTAATTGGCTTATGAGCGAACGCAATTGGGGCTTTAAAACAAAGGCTCTTCACGCTGGTACACAACCAGATCCGCAAACAGGTGCGCGCGCGTTGCCGATTTACCAATCATCTGCCTTCGTCTTTGAAAATACTGAAGATGCTGGAAATTTATTTGCCTTGCAGAAGTACGGCAATATCTATAGCCGTATTGGAAACCCAACTGTTTCAGCCTTCGAAGAAAAGATTGCCGCCCTTGAAGGTGGTCTCGGCGCAGTTGCAACATCTAGCGGAATGGCTGCGCAGTTCTTAACTTTTGCAGCGCTAGTGGGCACAGGCGATCACGTCGTAGCTTCCTCTGCTCTATATGGCGGAACTCTGACTCAGCTAGATGTCACGCTGCGCCGCTTCGGTGTTGATACAACATTTATCAAAACCGATACGGCTGAAGATTTTAAAGCTGCGATCACTGATAAAACTAAGTTCATTTATGCTGAAATGGTTTCTAATCCTGCTTGCCAAATTGGAGACATCGAAGCGCTGGCTAAGGTGGCACATGATGCGGGCTTGCCTTTAATTATCGATTCAACTGTGGCTACACCTTATTTAGTACGCCCAATCGAATATGGTGCAGACATAGTTCTGCACTCAGCAACCAAGTTCTTAGGCGGGCACGGAACCACATTAGGTGGCGTAATCGTTGAATCTGGAAAATTTAATTGGGGCAATGGCAAGTTCCCAACTATGACCGAACCAGTTCCTTCATATGGTGGAGTTTCTTGGTGGGAGAACTTTGGTGAATTTGGTTTCTTGACCAAGGTTCGCTCTGAACAGTTGCGCGATATTGGTGCAGCGTTAAGTCCGATGTCGGCATTTATGTTGGTCCAGGGCGTTGAAACTTTGGCACAGCGCATGCGCGATCACGTCGCCAATGCCAAGGCTGTCTCTGAATGGTTAGAGAGTGACTCACGTATTGAATGGGTTAAGTACGCAGGACTTTCAAGCCATCCACATAATTCGCGCGCCAAGAAGTATCTTCCAGAAGGCCCAGGGTCGGTGTTTTCATTTGGCGTTAAGGCAGCAGGTTCGCTTAATAGCCGTCAGACCGGCGAAAAGTTTATTAACTCAGTGCAATTAGCTAGCCACCTGGCAAATATTGGTGATGTGCGCACGCTAGTTATTCATCCTGCCAGCACCACGCACCGCCAATTAACTGATGACCAGTTAATCGAAGCAGGCGTGCCACAGGATTTGATTCGAATTAGCGTTGGTTTGGAAGATATTGAAGATATCTTGTGGGATCTAGATCAAGCGCTAACTATTGCAACAGGAAAGGCACGCTAATGGCATATGTAGAGCCAAGTGCGCTGCAGCGTTTGCAATATATGCAAGATGCCAAGACGGTGGCAATTGTTGGCGCATCAGATAACCCATCCCGCGCTAGTTACTTTGTTGCTACCTATTTATTATCTGCCGCTCACTTCAAATTATTCTTTGTAAACCCAAAGCTCGATGAGATCTTGGGTCAGAAGGTTTATAAGTCTCTGGCTGATATCCCTGAGCCTGTAGACATTGTCGATGTCTTTAGAAAAGCATCTGATATCCCAGGCGTTCTAGATGAGGCAATTGCCATTAAGGCAAAGACCTTCTGGATGCAGTTAGGTATTTATGATGACGCATCGGCAGAGCGCGGTGTGGCAGCAGGGCTAAATGTGGTTCAAGATAAATGTATAAAGATTGAACATGCACGCTTTGCTGGCGGACTTAACTTGGCGGG
>JBEBBQ010000084.1:0-7795 GCA_041158325.1 Actinomycetota bacterium
GCCCAGCAATTAACCCTCTTATCAAGGTTATGAACTTGGTTGCGCTCTTGATTACTCCTGCAATCTTTGGCTTTGCACTTCCAACACAGCAGAGCACATCATTGATCATCGCACTCGTTGCAGTTGTGCTTATCGTCGGTGCGTTAATCCGCAGCCGTCGCCAAGCAACTTCTATCGAGTACTAAGAAAATAACTTCCCCACTCTTAGGACTGAATCAGGAATAGATGGCAAAAGATTTTAAGAAGCTGGTGATCGTTGAATCACCAGCGAAGGCGCGCAAGATTGGCGACTACCTCGGCGATGGTTTCATCGTCGAGGCTAGCGTCGGTCATATCCGCGATTTGCCACAGCGCGCAGCTGATATTCCTAAGGAAGTTAAGAAACTTGCCTGGTCTAAAGAAGGCGTCGACATTGAAAATGATTTCGCACCTTTATATGTCATCAACCCAGATAAAAAGGCGAAGGTTGCCGAACTCAAAGAGTTGATGAAAGAAGCCGACGAGCTACTGCTTGCAACGGATGAAGACCGCGAAGGCGAAGCAATCGCTTGGCACTTAGTTGAAGTCTTGCAACCAAAGATTCCAATTAAGCGAATGGTCTTTAACGAGATCACGAAAGAAGCGATTCAAGCAGCTGTCGAAAACACTCGCGACTTGGATTACAACTTAATTGATGCCCAAGAAACCCGCCGCGTTCTTGACCGTCTCTACGGCTACCGACTTTCTCCAGTTCTTTGGAAGAAAGTTATGCCGCGCATATCTGCCGGTCGCGTGCAATCTGTAGCCACAAAGTTAATCGTTGAAAAAGAACGCGAACGCATGGCCTTTATCTCATCATCTTGGTGGGATCTAAACGCTACCTGCGAACTCGGCTTCACCGCTCGCCTACTTTCGGTAGAAGGCAAAAAAGTAGCGTCAACAAGTGACTTTGGAGCCGATGGCGCCGTTAAAGAAAAGTCCCTCGAAAACATCTTGTTACTCGATGAAAAGGGCGCGCGTTCACTCGTTGATTCACTTAAATCAACTGCGCTAACTGTTAAATCGATGGAGGAATCTCCACGCACCGAACGTCCTAAGCCACCATTTACAACTTCCACCATGCAGCAAGATGCTGGTTCACGTCTTGGGTGGGGCGCACAGATCACGATGCGCGTTGCACAACGCTTGTACGAAAACGGCTACATCACCTACATGCGTACCGATTCGATTAACCTTTCTGCACAAGCCATCAATGCAGCCCGCGCCGCCGCTAAATCTCTTTACGGTGCAGACCATGTTGCAGATGCGCCACGTGTTTACCAAGGTAAATCAAAGAACGCCCAAGAAGCACACGAAGCGATTCGCCCCGCAGGAGATTCATTTAAGACTCCTGGCGAACTAGCGCCAGAACTTTCGCGCGATGAATTCGCACTCTATGACTTAATCTGGAAGCGCACTGTTGCTTCCCAAATGGCCGATGCTAAAAAAATGCAGATGCGCGTTGATTTCGATGCCAAGACATCAGATGGCAAAGAAACAATATTCCGCGCCAACGGCAGTGTAATTACTTTCCCAGGTTTCCTTGCCGCATACGACGACATCGTTGATGAAAACGCCAAGGTTGATGAAGAAGCAACTGATAAGCGCCTTCCTGCAATGACTGTTGGCCAATCAATCAAAGTCAGCGAATACAACTGCGAAGGCCATGACACCAAGCCACCTGCGCGTTACACCGAACCAACTCTGGTTAAAAAACTCGAAGAACTTGGCATTGGTCGCCCTTCAACATTTGCATCAATCATTCAAACAATTCAAGATCGCGGTTACGTTTACAAACGCGGCCGCGCACTAGTTCCGACATTCCTTGCTTTTTCAGTGACAGGCTTGCTGGAAACCCACTTCACCAAGCTCGTTGACTACGACTTTACGGCCAGCATGGAAGAAGACCTCGACAAGATCGCTGCGGGCGAAGCCGGCCGCGTTGATTGGCTCCGCGATTTCTATTACGGCGTAGATGGCCAACCAGGACTTGATGAGCTTTCACTCGACCTTGGTGGCATCGATGCACGCGCTACAAACACTATGAATTTATCTGACACCATCGAAATCCGCGTTGGTCGCTACGGCGCATACCTGCAAGAAAATATTCCAGATCAGGATCGCAAACTTGCCAACATCCCTGAAGAACTTGCACCTGATGAGTTAACTCTTGAAAAGGCAATTGAACTTCTCGCTGCACCTTCGGGCGAACGCGAACTCGGCACCGATCCAAGCACCGGCCTTGAAGTAATCGCAAAATCAGGACGATTTGGTCCTTACATAACTGAAATTTTCCCAGAAGAACCTGTCGAGTTAGATGAAAAGGGCGAACCAAAGAAGAAGCGCAAGAAGAAAGATGCACCTAAACCAAAGACCGCTTCTCTTCTTTCCACGATGACTCTCGACACCATCACTATTGATGATGCGTTAAAACTTCTCTCACTCCCTCGCGTACTTGGCACAAATTCTGCCGGTGAAGAAATCACAATTCAAAATGGTCGCTACGGCCCATATCTAAAAGCCGGTGCAGATTCCCGCACACTTACAAGCGAAGACCAACTCTTCTCGCTTTCACTTGATGAAGCACTTGAGATTTACTCAAAGCCAAAAGAGCGCCGTCGCGGTGTTGCCAAACCACCGCTTAAAGAACTCGGTAAAGATCCTGCAACCGAGAAAGAAGTTATCGTTAAAGATGGTCGCTTCGGAATGTATGTAACCGATGGTGAAACAAATGCAACGCTCCGTCGTGGAGACACACTTGAAGCGCTAACAATTGAACGCGCACTTGAACTCCTAGCTGGACGCCGTGCATGGGAAGCTGAAAACGGTCCATCTCCAAAGAAATCACGCAAGAAAGCAGCAAAAGTGAAGGCTGGGGATAGCGCACCAAGCCTTACCAAGAATACGATTAAGAAAGCGGCAACCAAGAAGAAAGCTGCGAAGAAGGCAACCGGTAAAGCAAAAAAGGATTAAGCCGATGAAAAAACTCACCACGGTATTAGCGTCTTTATGTTTAAGCACGTTTGTTCTGGTTGGTGTTTACCCAGCCACTGCAACAGATATCCCGATGACCATTGATGGTGTTATCAACTGCGCACATCCTGACAACGCGATAACTACAACATGTCGTGGCGAGGCACCGCCTGCGCCAGTAAATACTCCAGCTGTTCCAACTACGGCACCTGCACCATCAGCGCCAGCGGAGTCCAGTGCACCACAAGTACCCCTGACCATTGATGGCGTCATCAATTGTGCACATCCAGATAACTCGATTACAACAACATGTTGGGATTTGGCTCAAGCAGCTAAAAGAGAGGGAGCCACTCCTTCTACCCCACAACTAGATTGCAATTTAGAGATTTATAAAAACTATCCTGTCTGTACGGGCGTTGCTCCGCAGGCAGTAATTGATTCAGAAAAGTCAAAAGCTAATGCGGCACCTCTTCCCGCAGTAGTCGATTGTGCAGACCCGATGCTGGCACAGACCGGTGCGTGCACCAACAGAACTACAACTGATCTACCTGAAGATTGTTTGGATGGCGCTAACAAGAATCTTCCACGTTGCCAGCCAATGACTTTGCCAGATGGCAGCATCAACTGTGCCCAGCCAGATAATGCTGTTACAACAACTTGTTGGGAGCAATCTGCGGCACTTAAGTCAGCAGGTGCAATCACCGCGATTGATTGTGCGCTGCCTGGATATTCGGTCTATCCGGCTTGCACTGGGGTAAGACCACTTGCAGTTCTCGAATTTGAAAAATCATCAAACACGGTGCTGCCTTCAATTGAACCTGCATTCAAATCGGCAAATACAGAAACAATTACCGCCGTAACTCCAATTTCGGAAGATGTTGAAGAAGGTAACAAAATAAATGGGTCGGTTGAATTAAAGTCCCGCAGCGCAAAAACCACAGTCTTGGCCTTGGACATTGACGCGTCTAAGACAAAGGTAAGAGTTGTTGCAACCAAGAAAGGCTCCAAAACGCTCAGTCAGACAGTTAGTACCGATGCCGATGGCGAAAAATCAGTGAAATTCGATAGAAATTTAAAGGGTTACACGATCAGGATAATCGTGGATGGCGTAACGATCGACAGTTTAAAAGTTAAATAGCGGAATAGACTGACTTAATGGAGACAGCGCGAGAGAAATGGCTAATCACAGGTGGTGCGGGCTATATCGGAACACACATCGCTGATCTCTTCATCGCAGATGGCAAAGATGTAGTTCTCCTTGATTCGCTCTACCAAGGCCTAAAGCCTCGCGTTGATTACCTAAGTAAGAAGCACGGCCGCGAGATCCCACTTCATGTAATTGATATCCGTGATTACACAGCTGTTGAAAACATTTTAAGGAGCCAGCAATTCACTGGCATTGTCCACACCGCAGCCCTTAAGGCAGTTGGCGAATCTGTTGAAAAGCCAGATGAATACAAAGAAGTTAACTTCACCGCCACCACAGAACTTTTAAAACTTGCCCAGAAGTACGGCGTTAAGAAGTTCTTATTCTCATCAACTGCAGCTGTGTACGGAAGCCCAGACACAATGGAGCCATGTAAAGAAAATGGTCCTTTGGCTCCGATTTCTCCTTACGGTTCTACAAAGTTAGATGCGGAAAGTAAAGTTACTGAATTTATAAATACACCAGGTAACTCTGGAACATCACTACGTTTCTTCAACGTGGTTGGTACTGCGTCCCAAGAACTGCTTGATAATTCAGTGGAAAACTTGGTTCCGATTGTTTTAGGCAAATTAAACAAGGGTGAAGCCCCGGTTATCTTCGGTACCGATTACCCAACTGCAGATGGCACATGTGTGCGTGACTATGTAGATGTTCGCGATATTGCTCAGGCACACTTGGTTGCAGCCAATGCCACTAAACCAATTCCACCGATCATTAACGTCGGCACAGGTCGCGGGGCATCAGTGCGCGAGATTATTAACTTGGTGTTAGAGGCAGTAAACAAGTCAGATACAGCAGTTATTGAAGCTCCACGTCGCGCCGGCGACCCAGCTTTCCTCTGCGCCAACGTTGATTTAGCGGCAACTGAAATGGGCTTTAAATCCAAGTACAGCCTCGAAGAAAGTATCCGTAGTCTCTTCTAATTAAACCTTGGCACCTGGAGATAAAACGTTTATCCCCATCTTCTTTGCATTCTTTGCCATCTGTTTATCGTAGGTAATTAATCCTTCAATTCTTTCGCCCAACAGTAACGTTGTAGCAACATGTATGGCATCGAGTGAACCTAGGGATATATTTTCGCCAAACGACCCAGCCATTCTCAAAACTGTTCCCGAGAGATCGGCGAAATTAATTTTGCCAAGTTCTTCATCCGCTAATTCAATCGCGCTCGGCTGCAATTTAAAGACCGCCCTCCTCACTTCAAGGCGTGAGAGCTCAGAAGAGATCACTCCACTCGAAATTTCTTTTATAAGCGCCGGCCGTTCAGGCTCTGCAAATATGAATTTTAAAATCGCCGAGCTATCTAGATACCAGTTCAATATCTTTCCTCGGCGCGCATCTCCATCAAAATGTCGGTAGAAGTCTTCTTACCAATAATTTTTGCGGGGTTCTTTGTTGGTCGCCAATCGGGATTACGTGCGGGCTTAATCAAGCCGCTTTCGATATATTCATCGTAAAGCGATTTAGTAATTGGCGAGATACGCGCCACCGGCACACCATGTTCGGTGATTTCGATAATTGCGCCATCTTTAACTTGATCTAAAACCTTCGATGCGTTCTGTCGTAAATCGCGCACACCGACAGATTGTGAAGATGCAGGTTTCACAACACCAGGTTTCACCTCCCCCTTTTTCTTGGCAGCAGTTGTCTTAGCTTTGCGCGCAGCAGTTGTCATGCCACAAAGGTAGCACAAATGCAAAAAGTGCTACATGTTAATAATCCGCGCACCTCCGCGCCAAAACCGCCTATTTAGCCCGCCTACCCCGCCCGATAGACTCAGGCCGTGCCAAACACCCTGCCCACGCCTGCCGCCCCCGCGCAGGATGAAACTCGCAGCGTTCTGGCGATCCCCGCTTTCCGCAAGCTCTGGAACTCCATGGTCTTCTCGTCTTTGGGTGACTGGCTCGGACTTCTTGCAACCACTGCGATGGCTCAGCGACTCTCTGGCGGATCTTATGCAACCGCAAACTTTGCAATCGCCGGCGTCTTTATTGCGCGTTTGCTGCCAGCAGTTTTCCTTGGCCCAATCGCCGGAGTAATCGCCGATCGCTTTGATCGCCGCAAGTTAATGGTTTCGGCAGACATCATTCGCGCAGCTCTTTATATTTCAATCCCGTTGGTCAACACATACCTTTGGCTCTACACCGCAATGATCTTGGTCGAGTGCGTGACTTTATTCTGGTCACCTGCCAAAGAAGCTAGCGTTCCGAATTTAGTTGGCAAGGAACGACTTGAAAGCGCCAACCAAGTTTCGCTATTGGCAGCTTACGGAACCGCACCAATTGCTGCGATCTTGTTCTCGCTCTTAACTTTATTTGCATCCGCCATCGAATCTTTATTTCCATTTTCAATAGGTGACTCGGTTGATATCGCACTTTATGTGAACGCAGCAAGCTTTGCCTTTGCAGCGCTAACCATTTTTGGACTCAAAGAAATTCCAAAGGGTGCCGCAGCTAAGAAAGCTAAAGATGAAGGAATTCTAAAGTCACTTCACGATGGATGGAAATCAGTTAGCCAAACCAAGATTGTGCGCGGCCTTGTAGTCGGCATGATCGGCGCTTTCTTTGCAGCCGGTGCAGTCATTGGCCTTGCACGCACATTCGTAGGCGATCTCGGCGGTGGAGATGCTGCATACGGTGTTCTATTCGGTGCAGTCTTCACCGGTCTTGCAATTGGTATCGCCTTTGGTCCAAAGATATTTGCACAATTTTCGCGCCGCCGTTTATTTGGTGCATCCCTTACAACCGCAGGTTTCTTCCTCGTTCTCCTTGCGTTGATCCCAAACCTAGTAATGGCGGTATTTACCGTAATTATCTTGGGCGCATTTAGCGGCGTTACCTGGGTTACCGGCTTCACGATGCTGGGCATGGAAGTTCAGGATGAGGTGCGCGGGCGCACCTTTGCCTTCGTGCAATCACTTATCCGCATTACTTTGGTCGCTGTTCTTGCCATTGCACCTGCTGTTGCCGCAGCTTTCGGTGTTCACAGTTATCAAATCCAAAACTCAACTCTTAACTTCAACGGCGCACAAATAACAATTCTTATCGCAGGCCTTATCGCCGCCCTGATCGGTTACATCTCTTATCGCCAGATGCGCGATCGTCCAAATGTTTCTCTCTGGTCAGATATTGCTAATGCACTCAAAGGTGAACTCGGTGGCATTACAGGTGCACCAACCGTTGGAACCTTTATCGCATTTGAAGGCGGCGAAGGCACCGGCAAATCAACCCAATCAAAGATGCTCAAAGAATGGCTTGAAGCGCGCGGTGAAAAAGTTGTTTTATCGCGCGAACCAGGCGGAACAGATTTAGGAAAAGACTTACGCAAAATTTTGCTCGGACATGAAACCGGAGAAATCAGTCCGCGCGCAGAGGCGCTTCTCTATGCCGCAGATCGCGCTCACCATGTCTTCTCAGTTATTCGCCCCGCACTTGCTGAAGGCAAAGTTGTAATTACCGATCGTTACTTTGATTCTTCAATCGCGTATCAAGGCGCCGGTCGAGTTTTATCACCAGGTGAAGTTGCACGTATTTCGCGTTGGGCAACCGAATCACTCTTTCCAACTCTGACAATCGTAATCGACTTGCCTGCTGAAAT
>JBEBBQ010000085.1:0-5167 GCA_041158325.1 Actinomycetota bacterium
CACGGGCGGATAACAAGTGGAAACTTTGCTACCGCTGCTAAGCGCATTCCAGCGATCGCAGCCATGGGCTTTGATGTTCTATATCTGCCACCCATTCACCCAATCGGTACCGCACATCGCAAGGGTCGCAATAACACTTTGACTCCAAGCGATACTGATCCAGGTGTTCCTTGGGCGATTGGAAATAAAGAAGGCGGCCACGATGCCATTAATTCTGCGCTGGGCACGATGTCAGATTTCGAAACTTTTGTTTCGATTGCCAAGAAGAACAATCTAGAAATCGCTCTAGATCTAGCCCTGCAAGCATCCCCTGATCATCCTTGGGTTAAATCAAATCCGCAGTGGTTTACAACGCGCCCTGACGGCACGATTGCTTACGCTGAGAATCCCCCAAAGAAGTATCAAGATATCTATCCAATTAACTTTGATAATGATTACAAAGGCATTCTTGCTGAAGTGCTTCGCATCATCCGCTTATGGGTTTCTAAGGGCGTATCCATTTTTCGCGTTGATAACCCGCACACTAAGCCGGTTCATTTCTGGCAAGAGGTAATGTCAGTTATCCATAAAGAAAGCCCTGATGTTGTATTTCTTGCTGAAGCATTTACCAAGCCAGCGATGATGCATGCCCTTGGTAAAGCAGGCTTCCATCAGTCTTATACATATTTCACTTGGCGAACTAGCAAGGCCGAACTTATGGAATATGGTCGTGAAGTATCGCTGGAGACAAGTGCATTCTTTAGGCCAAACTTCTGGGTAAATACTCCAGATATCTTGCCTTTCCACCTGCAATCTGGAAACCCTGCCATGTTTGCACTTCGCGCAGTATTGGCAGCAACGCTAACTCCATCTTGGGGAATGTATGCCGGTTATGAACTCTATGAACACCGCCGCTTTAAAGAAGGCGGCGAAGAGTATTTGGATTCCGAGAAGTATGAGATAAAAATTCGCGATTGGGATGGCGCTGCCAAAAAGGGCATAACGCTTGCTCCATTTATCACTCAGTTAAACCAGATTCGTCGCGCCCACCCAGCGCTGCTACAGCTGCGCAATCTACGCTTTCATCACACCGATTCTGATGCAGTTATCGCTTACTCCAAGCGCACTGGCGATGATTTAATTTTGGTTGTTGTAAACCTTGATCCAACTTATGCCCAAGAGACCACAGTTCATTGGGATATGAAGGCGCTCGGTATTGCCGATCATTCATTCGAGGTAAAGGATTTACTGGATAACCAGAGCTTTACCTGGAGCCCAGATACCTTTATCCGCCTTGATCCAGCAAGACCTACTGGCAAAGTTGCACACATTTGCCAGGTAAGGCTCTAACCTCAGATCATGTCTTTCTTCCAGAAGCTATTCGGAAAGAGTAAAGACGCGAAGGAAGAGATCTACATTGCTCCGGCCACTTTTTTGAATCCAAATTCCACGCTAGGTGAATTAGATTTTCATCTACTTGCAGAAGGTCGTCATGAAAAATTGTGGGAAGTCCTTGGAGCTCACGTTCGGCGCGATCAGAACGGTGAGCTACTTGGAACGGCATTTACAGTTTGGGCGCCAAATGCCCGCGCAGTTAGCTTGATCAGCGATTTAAATTACTGGGATAAAAATACTCATCCGATGATCCGTTTAGGTTCATCTGGAATCTGGGAGATATTTATTGCAGATATCGGTGCCGGAGTTAAGTATAAGTTTGCAATCTGCGGCAGCGATGGTCGTTGGGTGGATCACGCTGATCCACTTGCTCGCCAAACTGAGACTCCCCCTCACACCGCATCCATTGTTAATGAATCAAATTATCAATGGCAGGATTCAAAATGGATTGCGCAGCGTTCCAAATTTGAACCTTGGCGCAGCCCAGTTGCGGTCTATGAAGTTCACCTAGGTTCCTGGAAGTTAGGACTTTCCTATCGCGAACTCGCGACCGAATTAGTTGACTATGTAACCGCGCAAGGATTTACCCATGTTGAGTTCTTGCCGGTTACTGAACATCCTTACGGACCATCTTGGGGTTACCAAGTAACTTCTTTCTTTGCGCCAACTTCACGTTTTGGATCCCCAGATGAATTTAGATTTTTAGTCGATGCCCTGCATGCGGCGGGAATTGGCGTAATCCTTGATTGGGTTCCGGCTCACTTTCCTAAAGATGAATGGGCGCTAGCCAAGTTCGATGGCACCGCGCTATACGAACATGCAGACCCGCGCTTAGGCGAGCACCCAGACTGGGGCACGCTGATCTTTAACTTCGGCCGCAATGAAGTACGTAATTTCCTGGTAGCTAGCGCGCTTTATTGGCTAACCGAATTCCATATCGATGGCCTGCGCGTAGATGCTGTTGCCTCAATGCTTTATCTAGATTACTCGCGCAAAGAAGGTGAATGGCTGCCGAATAAATTTGGCGGACGTGAAAATCTCGAAGCTGTTCAACTTCTGCAAGAAGCTACCTCTACTGCTTACAAAACACATCCCGGCATCATGATGATCGCTGAAGAATCAACTGCGTGGCCAGGTGTCACAAAAGACACTTCTTCTAATGGGCTTGGCTTTGGTTTTAAATGGAATATGGGTTGGATGCACGACACCTTGGAATATCTGCAACATGATCCAATCCATCGCGTCTATCACCACAACGAAGTTACTTTCTCAATTCTCTATGCCTGGTCTGAAAACTTTATGCTTCCGCTTTCCCACGATGAAGTTGTGCATGGTAAAGGCCAGCTTGTAAATAAATTCCCTGGTGATCGTTGGCAGAAGTTAGCAACTCTGCGTGCGCTATATGGATTTATGTGGGCGCACCCAGGTAAGAAGTTGCTCTTTATGGGCTCTGAGTTCGCCCAGAATGACGAGTGGAGCGAGAGCGCTGGACTGCAGTGGTATTTAACCGAGTTTGCCGAACATAATGGAATTCAGAAAGTTGTCTCCGAGTTAAATACCATTTATAAATCGCAACCTGCGCTTTGGCAGAAAGATACAAACCCAGAAGGTTTCTCCTGGTTGGTTGGCGATGATGGTGCAAGCAATGTCGTCGCCTTTACCCGCTGGTCTGATGAAGGAAAGCCCCTTGTTTGCATAACTAACTTCTCACCGGTTCCGCATGAGAATTACCGACTTCCGCTACCAACTGCCGGTGTTTGGCGCGAAATTCTCAATACCGATGCAGTTACTTACGGCGGTAGCGGAATTGCGAATGACTCTTTTGCCGTAGATGTTGATACGGATTTAAGGAGAACTTTCCGCGTTCCACCGCTAGCAACTGTTTGGCTAGAGCGCGTTTAATCTACTTTCAGCACCTTCGCAAAATAGGCAGTTGCAATCAACATTAATGCAGGTATTACTAAAGCAATTGCTAGAGATCCAGAAAACTCGGCAGTCCAGGCAACGCAGGCTTTAAGAATAAAGACCGCCGTATTGTTCACAACGCCCATTTGCCCAACAACCACGGCGCTAGGAAGCGATGAACGTCGATTGCCAGCGGTATAGAAAGTTGGGGCCAGTAGAGACGAGCCACCGCCAGCAAACATAAAGGCGATGCAAGTTGCAACTAGCGCCAAGTATTTATGTTCACTTGGAATATTGACTGCAATAGCTAAAAAGATAATGAAACCTGTGCCACCTACCAAAGATAAGAATCTAACGGTGTGGTGGATGTGAAATATCTGGCTGAGGCGATTTGCGCCAAGCCGTCCTGAGATCATGGCGATCATAAAGAAAATGTAAGGAAGCGCAGCAAGCCCCGAGCTAACACCAATCCGCTCTTTCGTAAAGATTGCAGACCAGTCACCGGTTGCAAATTCCAAGAACACCGCGCAAAGCAGGCCACCACTAACTAGCCAATCGATTCGAAAAGATGTAAATAATGTACGAATCGGCAAATGCTCTTCACTATCCTCATTGGCTTTTACCAATACCGGATTTAACTTGTTGACCGAAATGAAAATAATTGCTGCCATGACCACAGCAACTCCTCCAATATGAAGCGCTAAACCAACGTAACCAACAACAAGTCCAGAGAGAATGGCGGTGGTTAGCGCTCCAAGGGCCCACATGCCATGCAGGCGAGCGATCGTTAACCCCTTTACGCGCTCGATGGAATTAAAGGCCTGAGCATTTACTGCGATGTGATAACCCGATATTCCCCAGCCTAAAATCACATTAAAGATCAAAAAAAGCGTTGGAGATTTAGTCTGCACAATGGAAATTAGAGCTGCAGACATCAAGAAAGTGTTGGTCAGGATCACAATCTTGGTACCGAACTTATGCACGATATGGCCGGTTAAGAAAAGGCTGGCCAGTGCGCCTAGCGTTCCAGTACTAATCAGCGTTCCAAATTGTCCATTACTGAGCCCAAGATTGGCTTTTACTTCCGGAAATCTCGGAACCCACGCCATGATGAATATTGCAAAGACGAAGAAGAGAAGTTGAAGTTGAAATGATTCAGATTTAGGAGAAATCGTGCGCATTAGAAAAGAGCATTCGCTAAGGCTGCACGTGCCTTTATAACTCTAGGATCTGCTGGATCAACTAGCGCGAATAGTTCGATTAGGCGATCTTTAACTATCTTCTTTTCCGCACCGTCATAGAGTGGAATCAGGCGCAGTAGGCGAGCAAAGGCTGGCTCTAGATATCCGCTAACAATTTCAATATCTGCACATTGCAATTGAATAGCAACATCGTCGGGATGAGCGGAAGCATCTTGCATTACTTTGGCGCCATCAATTCCATCTGTTCGTGCCATGAGCTGTGTTTGCGCAAGACCCAGAATTGCAAAGTTATCGTTTGGTTTGCGCGCCAATAACTTCTTATATGCCGCCTCTGCCTTGGCATAATCACCGGCATCAAGTGCTGCGATCGCTTCTTCCTCTTCAGGTTCAATTTTCTCAACTGGCGCTCCACCAACTCCTTGTTCAGAAGCAAGTGCTAAAACTTTATCGATCACCATACGGATCTGTGCTTCTGGATAAGGCTGTTCAAAGAGTGGAACCATCTGCTCATTGATAATTGCAACGGCAAAAGGCACTGCACGAGTTTGTAACGCTTGGGCAACTTGTGGTTGCGCATCGACGTCTACTCGACCAAGCACCCAACTACCCTGATCTGCCAACGCTAACTTTCCGAGAATCGCGACGACTTCTTGTGATTCAGCAGAACGCGGCGACCAACAAATAAG
>JBEBBQ010000086.1:0-17485 GCA_041158325.1 Actinomycetota bacterium
CTTCCTCAACAACTTTTGCTGCTGGTTTATCAGCAGCCTTTGGCGCATCTTCAACCTTTGCGGGTGGGGTCGCTGCCGTGGTCTTTGGTGCTGGAGTAGGTGGTGTTGCGATGTTTTCGACTCGTTCGAGGCGTTCGATGCGCGAGAGAAGTCCGGCTTCGGAATTGTCGCCGCCGGGAAGAAGCATGCGGCCGCAGATGAGTTCGAGAATTAAACGGGGAGCAGTTGCGCCGCGCATCTGGGTTAAACCTTCGGCTGCGATATCTGCGCAGCGAGATAAGTTGGCAGCGCCGATGTTGGTTGCTTGTTTGCGCATACGTTCTAGTTGATCATCAGGAAGTCCGCGCAGAATTGAATTGGCGTTTGTTGCTTCTAGTGCATCAACAATCATTAGATCGCGCAGACGTTCGAGTAAATCACCAGCAAAGCGACGTGGATCGTGACCAGATTCGATTACGCGATCAACGGTTTTAAACAAAGTTGCGCCATCGCGAGCAGCAAGTGCATCCACTGCATCGTCCAGTAATGCGCCATCGGTGAAACCAAGTAATTGAATGGCGATTTCGTAGCTAACGCCATCAGGACCAGCGCCTGCTAGCAATTGGCCGAGCACGGAAAGTGCATCGCGAACTGAGCCACCGCTAGCGCGCACAACTAGAGGAATAACGCCCTTTGCAACGGTTACGCCTTCTTCTTTGCAAATCTTTTCTAGGTGCTCACCTAATGTTCCTGGCGGAACTAAACGGAATGGATAGTGGTGGGTACGTGAACGAATAGTTGAAATCAACTTTTCTGGTTCAGTTGTTGCAAAGATAAAAATTACGTGAGGAGGTGGTTCTTCAACAACTTTGAGAAGTGCGTTTGCAGCACCCGGTCCAAGTTGGTGAGCTTCATCGATGATGTAAATCTTGTACTTACTTTGTACTGGTGCAAAGAATGCTTTATCGCGAAGATCGCGGGCATCGTCTACTAAACCGTGTGTGGCCGCATCGAGTTCGATAACATCGAGTGAACCTGGACCATTGGCAACTAAATCTTTACAGGATTGGCAGAGGCCACAAGGAGTTGGGGTTGGGCCTTTTTCGCAGTTAAGTGAGCGCGCCATGATGCGAGCGCTAGAAGTTTTTCCGCAACCACGAGGTCCGCTAAACAAATATGCGTGATGTGTTTTGCCAGAGGTGAGCGCATTGGAAAGTGGAACAGTGACGTGTTCTTGTCCGATTACATCTGCAAATACCGATGGTCGATATTTTCTATACAACGCGAGTGACATATTCACTCCTCTCTTCTGCGCAACAATATTTACAACCTATTACAAATCACTGACCTGCACTATATAAAGGACCCCTCACGCACCCATCAGAGCGCGCCTACCCTTGCTGTATTCCTACCCTGGGGGAGTTCAGCGCGGTAATGCCGCGTGAGGGATCTGGCGTAAGGATAGTTGTTACACCTATACCCTTAGCCAGTCGGGAGCGATCCCGCCAGGAGGATTCGCATAGCGGCCGAGTGCGCACGCTTGGAAAGCGTGTAAAGGGCAACCTTTCGAGGGTTCAAATCCCTCATCCTCCGCAAGGTGTGTTTAAACCTCCGCCAAATGGGTGGGGGAAACCTGATTAAGGACGTCACGGCTTTTCCCTATTTTTTACGGATGCCAATAAATATTTCTAAATCATTACTTCTTGCACCTAAAATCCCCAGTCTCGCTGTAGTGGGTTTACTAGCAGCCCAATTTCTTATCCTTCAAAGTATTGAAGGTACTGAACCTAAGTGCTTTTTAAATGTCGAAAGGCCACACTATTCAACAAGTTTATCTGAAAATCAAAATATCGATGCCATTAAATTGAATATCACCTCAATTTGTAATGTCTCACAAAAATACACTCAAATAAGCGCGTCTATACAAAAAATTCAGAATAACCGTGAAATCACCGCCTACTCATTTGTAAATCAAAGAAGAAGCCCGACTACCAAATCACCTAATGTCGCGAGTTTTAGAGAACTCTTTGGTCCATGTCGGAAGGGGATATCCGCCGCATATCGTGGCACCGCAAAGGGTTATGTGTACCTAGAAAATGGTAAAAAGCTGGCTGTTGAGGGAAACTCAGGAAAATTCGTAGCGGCAGGCTGCTTGATAGGTGCACAATAAAGGTGTGAGTTATTTTGAAGAGTGCTTAACATCTGGTGGTCTTCTTTTCCAAGAAGAAAGAAGAGCGCTCTATAAGTACCTGCTTGAAATAAACAAGGACTTTTATGTTAGTCAAGCTAATCTGCTTTTAGACAAAGGTCTTACAACGAGATGTATTGCAAATGGTGAAGCTACTTATTATCTCAAAGATAGAAAAGTGAATTACTCCGCAAGAGAGCTAAACTCCGATGAAATTCAATCTGAACTTCGAGAAATCAAATTGAATAAGATTGGAAAATATAACATTAGAAAACTTGTGAAGTTTTTTGCGCAATGCGATGTAGACATAATCTCGAACTTTCCTATCCCTGGACGAATTCCGAAGGCAGAGTCAGGATACGGTTTTAATACATACCCTTTCTATACTCTTGCCTACTACGCGGATGGAAAAAACCGATTGGTTGGTTTAATGAGGAAAATCAGGGCCGATGACAGAGAAATACTAACAAAGTTACGAACCTTGTAAAGTAATTTAGATTTCTACGCCAATGTATTTCGTTTCGAGGAATTCATGAATTCCGTCGAAGCCACCTTCGCGGCCAAGCCCTGATTGCTTTACTCCACCGAATGGCGCTGCCGGATCAGAGATAAGACCGCGATTGATCGCAACCATTCCGGATTCGATTGCTTCAGATATCTGAATCGCCCGCTTTAGATTTTCAGAATATACATAGCTAATCAGCCCGAAATCTGTGCTGTTCGCTAGCTCTATCGCTTCGGCATCGGTATCGAAAACAACAACTGGTGCAACAGGGCCGAATACTTCGTGGTTCAGAATTTCAGCTTGCTTATCTACTTCTAGAACTGTTGCAGGATAGAAAGCCCCCGGCCCATCAGGTGTCTTGCCACCGGTTAATACCTTTGCGCCGGCTTTTATTGAATTATCGACGAGTTCAGCGATCTTGTTGCGCTCCTTTACTGAAACGCTTGCACCAAGTTGTACGCCGGCATCGCGACCGCGACCCATAACAAATGCGCCCATTGCAGCCGCAAACTTTTCCATAAATTCTTTTGCAACCGGGCGTTGTACATAAACGCGATTTGCTGCAGTACAGGCAGCACCTCCATTGCGCATTTTGGCGAGCATCAAGCCCTTAACTGCCTCATCAACATTGGCATCATCCATAACAACAAATGGAGCATTTCCACCGAGCTCCATTGAACAACGAATAACGTTGTCGGCAGCTTCTTTAAGAATGATTCGACCAACTTCAGTTGATCCAGTAAATGAAAGATTTTTTACTCGTTTATCGTGCAACATCTTGGCGATCGCTGGTCCTGTTGGTGTTGGCAGAATTAAATTAACAACACCCTTTGGAACTCCGGCGCGGTCAAGTATGTCGACGATGGCGAGCGCAGTAAGTGGAGTTTCGCCAGCGGGTTTTAAAATCATCGTGCAACCAGCAGCAATTGCTGGACCGATCTTGCGAGTTGCCATTCCTGCTGGAAAATTCCAAGGTGTAATAAGTAGTGAGAGACCAACAGGTTGGTGCGTTACGAGAATTCGTTTGTCGCCACTTGGTGACATACGGAAATCACCTGCGATACGTACCGCTTCTTCTGAGAACCAACGGAAAAATTCTGCAGCATAGGCAACTTCGCCTTTTGCATCAGGAAGTGCTTTTCCATTCTCTTTTGAAATTAACTCTGCTAAATAATCTGCCTCTTGGGTCATCAACTCAAATGCTTTGCGCAACATCTCGGCGCGGACTCGTGGCGCGGTCTTGGCCCAGGCAGGTGCGGCGCGATCGGCGGCAGCAAGGGCAGACTCGATTTCGGCATCTCCTGCGGTGGCAACCTTGGCGATAACTGAGCCATCACTGGGATCGTTTACATCCAAAGTGCCGTTTCCGTCGACCCATTGGCCATCTATATATAACTGAGTGCGCATAAGATGAGCATACTGAACAGGTAATTAGACGCGCCAGCCGCGGTAGCTAAAGGAGTTTTTGTGCCAAAGTCGTGGACAGATGGTGCGCCTGAACCTGTTGCCCTTCAAGAGACTGCGCATGTAAAAGATCCGCTTAACTACAAGATCAAGCGTCGTTTTCTCGGTAACGCCCTCAACCGTCATTCACTTGCTCATCAACGTTTATCAAAGCGCTACGCGCTGGGAATTCTTTCATCTGACTGTATTTCATCTTCGGCTTACGGTACCGAGCAGATTCTTATTGCGCTCTTACCAGCATTTGGATTAGCAGCATTTGCAATATTGATGCCAATGACCGCTGTTGTCTTAGCAATTCTTTTAATTATTACTCTTTCCTACCGAAATGTAATTGATGTTTATACAAAAACTGGCGGGGCATACATTGTCTCGCGCGATAATTTTGGTCCAGTCGTGGCACAAATTGCTGCTGTTGCTTTAATTCTTGATTACGTTGTAACAGTTGCGATTCAATCCGCTGCGGGAGTTGCAGCAATTATTTCAACATTCCCATCACTTGCACCTTGGAAAATCCCAATGATCTTGTTAGTGATTACCTTGCTTACTTACGGGAATCTGCGCGGTGTTAAAGAAGCTGGAAAAGCTTTTGCATTTCCGACGTACTTCTTCGTTGGCTGCATGTTAATTGTTTTTGGAATGGGTTTTTGGAGACTCTTTAACGGGACGCTTCCAGTTCTTGCAACAGATCTTCCTGGCGCGGTTGAATTAGGACAAGAACAAGGGCTACTAACTGCTGCAGCTATCTTCATCTTGCTTCGTGCATTTGCAAATGGTGGTTCTTCACTTACCGGCCTAGAAGCGATTTCTGATGGCGTTGCGCTCTTTAAGACACCAGAGCATGTCAATGCCAAGCGCACTTTGGTAATCATGAGTTGCATCCTTGGAACACTCGTACTTGGCGTTTCATACTTTGCGCATCACATTCAAGCGATGCCTTACGAGTCAGGAACTCCGACAGTAATCTCCCAAATCGCAAAGGCAGCAGTTGGTGGCGGCGCGTTTGGTGGCTTCATGTTCGTAATGGTTCAGCTGGCGACGATGCTTATTCTCTTCGCGGGCGCAAACACCACCTATAGCGCTTTCCCGCTTCTCTGTAACTTTGTTGCTACCGATGGCTATCTACCTCGCCAGTTAACTAAGCGCGGCCACCGACTAGCTTTCTCAAACGGAATTCTATTGCTCGCAGGCGGCGGTATTTTCTTAGTATTGATTACTGGTGGTTCAGTTGAACACCTTGTTGCTTTCTACGCGCTCGGTGTATTTACTGGCTTTGCGTTAGCCGGCTTCGGTATGACCAAGCATTCACTCCGCGTGAAACCAGATGGTTGGAAAGTAAAAGTAGTAATTAACGCCTTGGCTGGAACTGTTTCGCTGATCATCGTAATCATCTTCTCTGTTGTGAAGTTTACTCAGGGAGCTTGGCTAGTTCTTCTAGTGGCTCCGATCATGGTTGTTTCCTTCTTACGTTTGCGTCGTCAATACACTCGTGAACAAGAGGCGCTGCTAGTAAGAACAGAACAAGAGCGCGCTACAACGATTGTTCGTCATAACGTTACGGTTCTAGTTGATAATGTGGATCTAGCAACAGTTGGCGCTGTTCGTTATGCGCGCAGCCTTAAGCCGCGTAATTTAAGTGCTGTTCACTTTGTAATTGATGATCGTCGCGCTGAAGAGATCAAAGCAGCTTGGGCTAAATCCGATGCGCTCGATGATGTAACTCTAGAGTTAATTGATTGCCCAGATAGACGTTTAGCAAATGCAGCCTTGGATTATGCAATTCGTATGACCGAAAAACAGGATGTGGAATTAACGCTGCTACTTCCACGTCGTTCATACTCTGGCTTCCTTGGCCGTTTTCTTCATGATCAGACCGCCGAAGAAATTGCTGCACCAATTTCGCAATTGCAACGTGTCGTTGCAACAATCGTGCCATTTGACGTAGATCGAATTACATCCGCATCGCAGTTAAGCGTTGCTCCACAAACCGAAGTAAAAGTTGCACCGACACCGGTTGCAAAATTTAAGCCGGTTGAGGATGTAATTAAAACTGTCGAGCCGATTAGCCACTACGCAGAAAATATGACGCCTATTGGTGAAATCCAGTGGCGTAAGCGCGCCCATGTACAGGGTCGAGTTACTGCAATTAAGAGCGCTCCACGTGGATCCGCTCCAATTCTTCAAGTAGAAGTTTGGGATCAAACCGGCGGAGTTACCCTGCAATTCTTGGGTCGCCGAGAGATTGCCGGCTTAGAAGTCGGTTCGCAACTTCGCGCTGAGGGCATGGTTGGAGAAGAAGAAGGCGCTTTAACTATCTTGAATCCGTCTTACGAACTTCTCGCTTAGCGCTGACCTTCAAAGAAATCTCGCAATAAATCTGCGCATTCGCTTTCGCAGATTCCTGCGGTTACATCTACTTTATACAGTGATCGTGGATCACGAATCACATCCCAAACCGAACCAACTGCGCCACCTTTAGCATCCCATGCACCAAAGATCAGGTGCGAAATTCTTGATTGGGCGATAGCTCCAGCGCACATCGGACATGGCTCTAAAGTCACTACGAGTGTGCAGCCATCTAACCGCGAATTCTGTAGTCGAGCAGCCGCGTTTCGAATTGCAACTACTTCTGCGTGTGCTGTCGGATCGTTAGTTGCTTCTCGTTCATTAGAACCAGTTCCGATTATTACGCCATCTTTATTGATTACCAAAGCGCCGACAGGAACATCTCCCGTAGCGGTTGCTTGACGTGCAATTGCAATCGCCTCTTGCATAAGCGATTCAGGTGTGTGAGTAGAAATTCTTATAACTCCAATAACTCCGCAAATTGATCTGCGAAACCTAAACGACTAGCAATGGCTTCTAGTTGCTCATCTGGAAAAAGTTCTGCATCATCGCAGAGCGCAGAGAGCTCCATGGAATTAACTCCGAGATCTGCCAGAATTTCTAGATGGCCAACAGGAAGTGGTTCATCATCTTCTTCTGGTGAATCTAAATCACAAAGCTCCAAGAACTCTGCCGCAACTTCGTAATCGAGTGCGCATGTAACGTCGCTTAAAAACATACTGATATGTGAACCTAAGACTCGGATTAACATAAAAAATTCTTCGTCAATTGCTAGCAGTGCTATTGCGCCGCCATTTGTTTGTTGTGATTTAAGTCGATCAATTATGTGTGGCAAGTCATGTGCGTCAGGTAACAACGCTAAGTTCCATCGACCTTCTTCGTGCCAGGCGGCAACGGCAATATCCACCTCGTTGGCCGAGATGACCCCGTCGGAACTTGCATCGTAATTTGCATCACTCACATCAGACATATTGGCACTCATTGGGCTAGATGAAAACCCCTGTAAGGTAAGGGCTATGAAAGTTCACGTCGCCAACCACCCGCTTATCACTCATAAGTTGACCGTTCTGCGCGATGAAACAACTGATTCGCCAACTTTCCGCCAACTAGTTGAAGAACTTGTAACCTTACTGGCCTACGAGGCAACCCGCGAAGTCAGAACTGAAAAAGTTTCTATTAAGACTCCGGTCACCGAAACAACTGGGTTAAAACTCTCTGATCCACGTCCAGTAGTCGTTCCAATCTTGCGCGCTGGTCTTGGAATGCTTGAGGGAATGACCCGCTTGATTCCAACAGCTGAAGTTGGATTCTTGGGCATGGTTCGCGATGAAAAAACTTTGCAAGCTAGCACTTACGCCAACCGACTTCCTGAAAATTTAGCGGGTCGTCAATGCTTTGTTCTAGATCCAATGTTGGCAACTGGTGGAACACTTGTTGCAGCAATTAACTTTTTGATCGAGCGCGGAGCAGATGACATTACTGCTATCTGCATCCTCTCGGCACCAGAAGGAATTAAAGTTTTAGAAGATGCTTTTGCAAAATCTGGCGTTCCGATTACCTTGGTTACTGGTGCACTCGATGAAAAACTTAATGAACATGGTTATATCGTTCCCGGTCTTGGCGATGCCGGTGATCGTCTTTATGGTGTTGTTTAAATGGCTTCAACTTCCCCTGGTTACGGAATCACAATTCGTGTTGAAGGTGCACCTGAGCTCCAACCCGTTGCCTTAATTACTGCAACTATTACTGGTGCAGGAGCAACAATTACCGCACTTGACGTTGTTGAATCACTCCTTGAAAAAGTTGTAATCGACGTAACTTGCGACACCATTGACGCTGATCACGCTCAAGAGATCAATTTGGCGCTAACTGCGCATAAAGGCTTAACTGTCCGCAAAGTTAGCGACCGAACATTTCTATTGCACCTTGGCGGAAAGCTAGAAGTTCAATCAAAAGTCCCATTAAAGACTCGTGATGATCTATCCCGCGCATATACACCTGGCGTCGCCCGGATCTGTCAGGCAATCGTTGATGATCCAGCGGATATGCGTCGCCTAACAATGAAGCGCAACACCGTTGCAGTTGTAACAGATGGTTCTGCTGTTCTTGGCCTTGGGAATATCGGACCAGCAGCTGCACTTCCAGTTATGGAAGGAAAAGCCGCGCTATTTAAGCGCTTTGCAGATGTAGATGCTTGGCCAGTTTGTTTAGATACCCAAGATGTTGATGAGATCGTTCGAACAGTTCAATTGATTGCACCTGTTTATGGTGGCATTAACTTAGAAGATATCTCTGCGCCTCGTTGTTTTGAAATCGAAGAACGCTTACGCGATTTGCTAGATATTCCGGTCTTTCATGATGATCAACATGGAACAGCGATAGTCGTACTTTCCGCGCTCACTAACTCGCTCAAACTAGTAAAGAAGAAGATGAGCGAGATAACAATCGTGATGAGCGGAGCAGGAGCGGCCGGAACTGCAATTGCACGTTTGTTAACTAAGAGTGGCGCCACGAAGATAATTGTTTTCGATAAGGATGGCTGCGTTACCCCTGGATTCGACGGAAAAATTTCTGATGCGATGAAGGGTGCCGATGTATTTATCGGCGTAAGCGCTCCAAATGTGTTGACTGAAGCAGATGTTGCTGGAATGGCTAAGGGATCTATCGTCTTTGCACTCGCTAACCCAGATCCAGAGATTGATCCAGTTATTGCACGCAAGTATGCAACTGTTGTTGCAACGGGTCGCAGCGATCAACCAAATCAAATTAACAACGTGCTCGCCTTCCCCGGAATCTTCCGTGGCCTTCTAGATGCGAATGCTCACAAGATCACGGATGAACTACTGATTGCTGCAGCTGAAGCGATTGCATCTTGTGTATCTGAGTCTCAACTAAATGCTTCCTTTATCGTTCCAAGCGTTTTCGATTCACAGGTCGTCGCGAAGGTGGCGGCAGCCGTTAAAAAGAGCGTTTAAATGGAGATTGCAGCCTCATTTGATACCCAGCTCTCCTCGCTGGCACCATTTATCTTCTACGTAGTAGTCGCCGGAATCGTATTTGTCGAGACTGGACTGCTCTTTGGATTCTTCTTGCCAGGTGATTCGATCCTCTTCAGCGCCGGATTAGTCGCGGCAATTCATGGAAATATAAATATTGTAATTCTCGTAACTGCAATTTTTCTCGCCGCTTTCTTTGGCGATCAAGTTGGGTTTGTGATTGGGCGCGTCATTGGACGTCCCTATTTAGATAAGCGCAAATCTCCCCGCGTCCAAAAGATGATTAAGAACGCTGAAGTTTTCTATGAACGTAATGGGTGGTGGGCAGTTGTTGCCGCACGATTCTTCCCATGGATTCGTACCTTTGTTCCACCAATTGCTGGTGCAGCAAAGATGAATTACTACAAATTTCTTTCGGCAAATGTTCTGGGAGCCTTGTTATGGGGCGTAGGCATAACTCTCGCTGGTTACTACGCAGCATCTATCCCCTGGGTGAAGAATTTTTCCTACGCTCTTGCCGCTTTCTTTATAGGCGCTTCAATAATCTCGTTTTTCGTGAATTACCTACGCCACCGACAACCACGCCCAGATAAGTCATAAAGATTCCCGTTACTAAGTAAGCACTGACTTGAACGCCTTTTGTTGGTGAGTAAAGATCAATCAACAAAGATCCAACAAGTTGTCCGCCAACGCTAATCAAGGTAAATGTCAGCACACCTAGGTGCTGAACAATTGTTGATGTAAAGGCGATGTAGATAACCCCGATTGTGCCGCCGGTATACATCCACCATGGACCAGATGGCAGAGCTACGATCTCAACTTGAGTTACCAGAGCTGCAATCACTAGAAATACGAATAAGAAAGTTGTTCCCATGATGAAGTTAAGCAAGGAAGTTGTGAAACTTTGTTGGGTGCTCTCGTTTATTTGTCCGTTTAGCGCTCTTTGAACACCAACGATCGCGCCTGCAAAAACACCAAATAAGACTGCAAATAGTGAGAGATTTTGGGCATCAATTCGATCAAATACCGAGACCAATACGGCAAATACGGTGACAAAGGCGGCCAGAACTCTTCGCTTAGTAATTGCTTTCTTGCCACCGCCAGTTAACCCAATGCGGTCTACGAATAGAGAAGAAGCAGTCTGGCCAGCAATAGATGCCACTGAATAAATCGCAACGCCAACAATCGGTACCACTTGTGTTTGAAAAGCGACAAAACTTCCGCCGAGCATTCCTGCAAAGAGAGTCCAAATCGGAATTTCCTTCTTTGCAACTGCGCTTTTTAGATTGCGGATGCCCTGCTTGATCGCTGGGTTAAATGCAGCGATAACTGAAATCACAATTAGGCCAGAGCCGAATGAAACTAGCGCTGCCTCAATTGGGTTTTCCATTCGATGCGACAATTCACCATTGGCGCGCGCTTGCAGCGCAATCATTACGCCAGAGATTGCCGCTAAAAAATTTAGACGGGGATTACTTTTATTCACTACTAATGAGTGCCGCTAAATTCACGCTTATCTGCGATCCAGTCCATCAAAGCGAAGAGAACGCCTGAGATCACGAAGGTAAGGTGGATAGCGATTCGCCAAATAGTTCCTTCGCCAACTTCGGCTTCGCCGGCGAGCTCGATGAAATCTTTAAGAAGTTCGATAACTGAAATAGCAACTAGCGAACCAATTAATTTGATCTTAAGTCCACTGAAATCAATGGTTCCCATCCAGTGTGGGCGATCTTTTGATTCAGTTGCAATATCAATTCGTGAAACGAAGTTTTCATAGCCGGCGAAGATAACCATCAAGATCAAGTTAGCTAGGAGCGTTAGATCGAGTAGCGCTAAGAGAGCCAAGGTAAATTCGGCGGCATTCATTGAAGCTGTCTTCTCTGCCAAGTGCCAAAATTCAATTACAAAGCGATAAGCCAATAGAGCGAGAGCTCCTACTAAGCCAAGGTAAAGAGGGGCAAGTAAGAAACGGCTGCGAAAGAGAACGGCTTCAACGCCATTAGATATACGGCTCATATCTTTATTTTAACTCAAAGCCCCAGCCCAAGGGTAATTTCTAACCATTCTTCTTCGCGAGAGTTGAGTTCTGCACACAGCGTTTCAAGTTCTGCGCTGATTCGAATCAACTCTGTCGGGTCGAATGCGGCGCCCTCTTGAGCGCTTTCAAGTTCGGTTATCTTCTCTTTTGCTTTCTGAATCTGTCTTTCAACGCGAACTAGATCCTTCTTTAATTGGCGAACTTCTGCAGCTGATGATTGCGATTTTTCCTTCGCTACTTCGACCGGTTTTTGTAAAGACTGTGCGCGTTGTTCCAGGTATTGATCTACGCCACGAGGAAGATCTCGTAACTCTCTATCTCCGAGCAATCCGACGAAACGATCGCATACTCTCTCCAAGAAATAACGATCGTGTGAGATAACCACGAGAGTTCCGCCGTAGCTATCTAATAGATCTTCGAGCTCGGTAAGTGTTTCGATATCAAAATCATTTGTAGGTTCATCAAGCAATAGAACATTTGGTGAATCCATCAATAGGCGCGTTAGTTGTAAGCGGCGCTTTTCTCCACCTGATAGATCTCCAACAGGTGTCCATTGTGAGTCTTTATCAAATCCCAGGCGTTCACAGAGTTGCGATGCTGATAACGACTTACCATTACCAAGTTCAATATGTGCGGCAACCTTTTCTACCGCTTCTAGTACGCGCCAAGTTGGGTTTAACTCATCGAGATGCTGAGTCAAAAAAGCTGCCTTTACGGTCACTCCAGTTACAAGTTTTCCAGCAGAAGGAGGAATTTCTCCTGCCAGTGTGCGCATTAAAGTCGTTTTGCCAGCGCCGTTTACTCCAACAATTCCAATGCGATCGCCGGGGCCAACATTCCAGTAAAGATCGTCGATTAACTCTTTCTCACCAGCACGAATTTGCACATGATGCGCTTCATAAACAGTGTTGCCTAATCGGTTACGGGCAAACTTCAAGAGCTCGCCTTGATCGCGCGGTGCTGGCTCTTCAGCGATCAAAACGTTAGCGGCATCAACTCTAAATTTTGGTTTTGTCGTACGCGCAGGAGCGCCACGACGCAGCCAGGCCAACTCTTTACGAATCAAGTTGTTGCGACGCGCATCCATCGCACTTGCTTGTCGCGAACGCTCTGCCTTAGCCAAGACGAATGCGGAATAACCTCCGTCATACTCTTCTACTTTCTCGCCAACAACTTCCCAGGTTCGATCAGTAACTGCATCTAGAAACCAACGATCGTGAGTAATAACCAAGACTGCTAAACCTTTTCGGTTATTTAAATGCTCGGCTAGCCAGGCAACACCTTCCACATCTAGGTGGTTGGTTGGCTCATCTAACAAAATTAGATCGAGATCATCAATTAGCAGCTTGGCTAAACCAACTCGGCGTTTTTCACCACCAGAGAGCGTCGCAAATTTTCTTTCAAATAAGTGATCATCAAATCCACCGAATAGCCCTGTAAATACTTCGCGAATTCCAGAATCACTCGCCCATTCGTGCTTTGCTTTATCGCCAATTACTACATCACCAACTGTTGAATTGGGATCGGCTTTATCCACTTGGGAAAGTAAGCCGATTTTCACGCTATTGGCTTTTGTTACGCGGCCCTGATCTGGTTTCTCAACGGAAGCAATTATTTTCATCAACGTGCTTTTGCCAGAACCGTTGCGACCAACTATTCCAATTCGATCGCCTTCAGAAACTCCGAGTGAAACTCTTTCTAGCAGCGCTCTGATATCAAAGGCCTTTGAGACCTCTTCGATATTGACAAGATTGCGCGCCACGATGGGAGAGCGTACCTTTCAACTATGAAAGCCACCGACCGCCAATTTGCTATCGATCTTGATCAACGCGATCCATTAGCCCGCTTCCGTTCACAATTTGTGATTAGCGATCCAAATATCTGTTATTTAGACGGTAATTCACTCGGTCGTTTGCCGCTTTCAACTATTGAGGCAGTAAATGCCTTCATGCGAGATGAGTGGGGTCCAGAAGTTGTTACGGGTTGGGGCCACTGGGTCGATGAGGCGCAACCAACTGGCGATCTCATTGGGCGTTCAACTCTTGGAGCGGCGGCCGGACAAGTTTTGGCGTGCGATACAACATCGGTAAATTTCTATCAATTGGCGTTGGCTGCAATTAACGCTCGCCCAAGACGTAAAACCATCATCACCGATGCGGCAAATTTTCCAACTGATCGCTACATACTTGAAGGTATTGCTAAGCAGTTAGGCCTTAACTTAATAATCATCGATAACGAAACTCCAGGAAAGGCGGAGAATGAACGGATAACTCCAGAAATCTTGGAGCCGTACTTAAGTGATGATGTAGCTCTCGTAACGCTAGAAGTTATTCAGTATCGATCAGGTGCGCGCAATGACATCAAATCCTTAACTGATTTAGTTCGCAAGCACGGTGCATTTATGTTGTGGGATGCCAGCCATGCCGTTGGTGCAATCGAAATGGATTTTGATAAAAACGGCGTAGATATTGCAGTTGGTTGTACATACAAATATGGAAACTCAGGCCCTGGTTCTCCTGCTTGGCTCTATGTGAATAAGAAGGTACAAGCCGAGTTACAGGTTCCAATTCAAGGTTGGTTCTCACAAGGCGATCAATTTGCGATGGGTCCGGTCTTTGAAAAAGCGGAAGGAATTCGCGGCTTCCAAATCGCTAGCCCTTCACTCATCGGGCTTCGCTGTATTAAAAGCGCATTCACCATGATTGAAGAAGCTGGCATTGGCGCTATCTCTGAAAAAGCGGCAATAGGTACCGAGATGATGATTCAACTTTATGACGCGTGGCTAGCAGATTTAGGATTCACACTTCTTACATCTAGAAATCCACAAGAACGTGGAGGCCATATCTCACTTGGCCATCCCGATGCGGCGCGCATTTGTGTAGCGCTACGCGAGTTTGCAGATGTAATCCCTGATTACCGCACCCCCGATTCAATTCGTTTAGCCATTGCACCACTGCCAACTTCATACGTTGAAGTTTGGGATGGATTTGCACGTATCCGCGATCTAGTTTCATCTCGCCAATACGAAAAGATTAAAACTACCGATTCGCGTGTCACATGAGCGACGAGTCATTTGATTCAGCCCTCACTTACTCCTCTTACCTTGCGGTAGATGAGCTGCTAAAGCTGCAGAGACCCCTATCTAAAAGTACGGAGACTGATGGGCCAGAGCATGATGAGATGCTCTTCATAATCATTCATCAGAGTTACGAACTCTGGTTTAAGCAATTGATTCATGAATTTAGCGCCGCATCTATTTCACTTCAATCTGGTGATACCCATCGTTCTTTAGCAATTCTTGGTCGAATTCGAACGATCTTGAAGGTCTGCGTAACCCAGGTAGATATTTTAGAAACAATGACCCCTCTGCAATTTAACGCCTTCCGCGGATATCTTTCATCTTCAAGTGGATTTCAATCAGCGCAATTTAGAAAAGTTGAAGCGCTCTTAGGCCGCAGAGATTCGAAGATGGCTTCACATCTACCGCTAGATGTACAAAAAGAGATCGCTGAAATTTCATCTCAGAACTCAATCTGGGATTCAACTCTCGCCTACCTCGCAAAGCGCGGCCATAAGATTCCGAATGAAATTCTCAATCGAGATAAATCAACTCACTACCAGTCAGATCCGCGCGTTCTCGAAGCCCTTCTTGAAGTACACCGAAACGATCCCGAATCAGCGATGGTCTGTGAGCGCCTAGTTGATATCGATGAAGGACTTCAGGAATGGCGCTATCGACATGTAAAGATGGTGGAAAGAACGATTGGCCACAAAGCAGGAACTGGTGGTTCTGATGGGGTTAAATATTTAGCAAGTACCTTATTTAATCCGGTCTTTAAAGATCTTTGGGAGATCCGTTCGCAATTTTAAATTTACGCAGGAAGCCCTGCAATTACGATCTCTGAAAGTTCTTTACGTGTACGTGGTGCAAGTTCTCGTTCTGCTGCGGGACCCTCGAGTTTTTCGGGGGCATCCTGCTTTCCGATAGCAACTACTACAACTGGCTTTAGATCTTGGGCCATTCCCAAAACTTCTGAACTCTGGGCGCGATCAAAGCCGGTCATCTGATGAGCTACAAATCCACGATGGTGAATTTCAAATACCATTTGAGCCACTGCTAATCCGCAGTCGAATTGATAATCCTCATGTATTGAACCATCGTCTCTGGTGGTTTTTGCTGCGACCGTTATCAGTACTGATGAATTCTTCGCCCAAGATTGATTAAAAGGAACAAGCGTTGACAGGATTTTTGAGAAAAGATCGTCACCGTTGCGACCCACAAAGAAACGCCAAGGTTGCCCATTAAATGCTGATGGAGCCCAACGCCCAGCCTCGAGTATCGCAATCAGGTCCTCGTTGGTAAGTGGAACCTGAGGATCTAAGGATCGTGGGCTGCGACGCGTCGCAATGATTTCGTGAATTGGTTGTGATGTTTTTGCTCTCATAATGAATGAGAGTAGCGCGCTTACTTACAATCTGCCTGTTGAGTGCAGATAGAGAATCAAGATGATAGAAAAAACTGCAAAGGCTGCAATTAAAGCGAATTGCGCCCATTTCGGAATTCCTGCTTTATCCGCCGCCTTCTGCGCATAAGTTCTTGTATGAACCATTACTCGTGCCGCCCATGCAAACTCGGTAGCTAAAATTCCAAGCCCTGCCAGAACAATTAAAAATCCTGGGCCAGGTCCAACAAGTGCTATTGCTCCCAAGACCGTAATTAAGCCGCCAATTAGACCAATAATTATTCGCCAAACTAAACGGCCTACAGGTGTCTTCTTAAACCAAGTTCTGATTTTCATTTTTTACCAAAAGCCTCAGTTCTTTCTCCATAAGCAACTCTTGCAATTTCTTCACGGCGCGTTTTATAACTATCTGAGGCTCCACTAATTAAATGCTCAAATCTCCTATTGCCTTTAATTAAAGGTTGAAGTTCCTTAGCGGTGCTTTGATCTCCCCAAATTGGTGGTTCTTCACGAGTTGCCTGAACAATATTATGCGGACGCAGTTTTCGATAGACCAGAGCCAGCCTACGCAGGCCAAGATAAGCAACATGGCGCAGACCTCGATTTAAATGTTCTTGAATATTTAAGCGAATAAAAGTGGTTCGAGAAGGTCGCGCTGGTTCTTTCGCAGTTGCTAACTCATAGAGAATTTTGGCTATCTCTGCGCCTCCCGTAGTTTCTGGAAGTTCTGCACATTTAGAAGATAATTGTGTACGCACTTGTGGGTTCTGCAGTTCACGCACCTTGGCAGAAATATCTGCCAAATCTGCTTGATCGGCGCGAAGCGCAAAGCCAAAGTCATGGCACCACTTTGCACGAGCATCTTGATCATCGGTCCCGCGGATATTTGACACGAACACAGTAGGTACAAGCGCCGGAAGAAGTTCGTGAACGCCGTTATATCCAGTTGCGCATACGCTGGCATCAAAAGCATGAAGAACTTTGGCGAGCGGGAAATATCTGACGACCCTTATATCGAGCCCATCTGGAGCCAGAGACTTTCCCTCTTTATCAAGTGGCTGCTTAGTCAGGATTACCTGCAAATCTTTCCAGCCCAATAAACCAGAGAGAGCCGCGGTCATCTTCTCGTTGACATCGCTATCGCCAGTTCCGAGCTGCACCAAAACAGCAGGGCGATCTAGATCTAATCCCAATATGCGCCGCGCTTCATCGCGGCTAAATGCGGTCTTCTTATCAAAGAGTGAAACTGGCGAAGTTAACGTTGCATCTTTGCGAGTTGCAGTTGGCCCAAAATCATATGCGCGCGCGATATCTCCTGGTTCAACGATGTGATCCATCATCTTTGACTGCAAACCTAAAACAAATCTCTGCGGTTTCTTCTGCCACAGACCGCGACGAACCCAAACTAAAGAAAGTTTTGGATGGCTAAACTTTGCAGCGATAACACCTGGGTAAGGAACAACTCCATCAAAAGATAAAACTCTTGCACCAGTTTCATCAACTAGCGCA
>JBEBBQ010000087.1:0-3454 GCA_041158325.1 Actinomycetota bacterium
TCTCGGCGCTGCGAGATTCGATTGCTGCAGCGATTGCATACAAGGCGGCCTTGCGTTCGGCGCCTGTTGCGGTAGATAGCGTGCGTGCAGCAGCGCGCGCCTTTAGCGCTAAATCCGAAACGATTTCTACTGCATCCATTGGAAAAGTTTATCGGTTTCTATTTATCCGAGGAGGACTAAATCATCGCGGTGAACTAACTCGCGCTCATATTCAGCGCCAAGGGTTGCCGCCAGTTCCTTTGTCGTACGCCCCAGCATCTGTGGGATTTCATCTGAATCAAATGCCACCAAACCACGCGCAATTACTTTCTTTTCTGCGCTAATTAGTTCAACAGTATCTCCAGCGATGAATTCGCCCTCAACAGCTGTAACTCCAGCAGGCAGCAGAGAAACTCCTCTTTCGAGAATTGCTGTAACAGCACCGGAATCAAGAATTAAACGACCGCGTGGAGTTGATGCATGTGCCAACCAGAGCAGGCGAGAGGTAGAACGTGTTCCGTGGGAAGCAAAGAAAGTACCGACTTCAGCTCCGGATAGCGCAGTTGCTGCGTTGGCTAGCGATGTGAGCAACATCGGCGTTCCTGCACCTGTGGAAATGCGTGCGGCTTCAATTTTGGTAACCATTCCCCCGCTACCAACTCCAGCAGAACCTGCGCCACCAATATCAAAGTTTTCAATATCGGTGATGTGATCGACAAATGAAATTGCCTTAGCGCCCGCCTGTGAAGGTGGGGCATCGTAAAGCGCATCAACATCTGAAACCAGCACGAGTAAATCAGCGCCGATTAGCAGTGACACAAGGGCTGCCAAACGATCGTTATCGCCGAAGCGGATCTCTTGCGTTCCAACCGAATCATTCTCGTTGATAATCGGCACGACTCCGAGTGAGAGCAACTTATTCAAAGTCTGTTGTGCGTTCTGATAGTGCGAACGACGAACCACATCTTCGGTAGTTAAAAGCACCTGCGAAGAAACCAAGTTATGGCGAGAAAAGTTCTCGTTGTACTTTGCAATAAGTAAGCCTTGGCCAACCGAGGCTGCCGCTTGTTGTGTTGCTAAATCTTTAGGGCGGGTCGTAAGTCCAAGTGGAGCAAGGCCGGCCGCAATCGCACCCGAAGAAACCAGAACAACTTCAGCGCCACGCGCGCGTAGTTGGGCAACTGAATCAACGATTTGTGAAACTGCTTGGCTATCTAGCGCTGAACCCGCAGAACCAGTTAGTGAAGATGAACCAATTTTAATGACGACGCGTTTCGCATTCGTGACTGCGCTGCGGTTCATTTACCTATCCTCTACTGGTTTTGGATCCGTTAAGCGTGGAGTATGTGGGTCCTCCACGTTGTACTCCCATTGTTGCGCAATTTCTTCATCGCTTAGTTGATCGACAACACGTTCTTCTACAACCCAGGCGCCTTCTAGGCGTGAATCTTCACCACGGCGATGCAAGTGTCCGGCTAATTGTTCTGCACCGGCTTCGATTGTTGGCTCCCACTCGAAGACAACTTCATTATCGCCAGAGCCGATTCGTACTTCACTTCCGGCAACCGCTCCCTGCTTAAACAATTCTTTTTCAACGCCGAGCTGGGCTAGGCGATCTGCCAAGTAACCAATTGCTTCTGCGTTCTTAAAGTTAGTCTGGCGAACCCAACGAACAACTTTCTGTCCACGCACGCTAAATGAACCATCGGCATTTGCGCGAACTGTGAATCCAGAATCATCAACTGCAGTTGGGCGCAAGATAATGCGAGTGCGTTCTTCAGTTGCCGCTTCAGCGCGAGCTTTCTGTACTAAGCGCGCCATGGCGTAGAGAAGTTCAGTTAGACCCGCACGGCTTGCAGCAGAGACTGGGTAAACCTCATATCCCTTATCGCGCAAAGTTTGCGCCACCATATCGGCCATCGCCTGGCCATCAGGTAGATCAATTTTATTTAGCGCAATAATGCGCACGCGATCTTCGAGGCCACCGTACTGTGCGAGTTCGGATTCAATAATTTCGAGATCGGTAATTGGATTGCGATCAGTTTCTAGCGTTCCGCAATCGAGTACATGAACAAGCGCTACGCAGCGTTCGACGTGGCGTAAGAACTCAAGGCCCAAGCCTTTACCTTGTGATGCACCTGGAATTAGACCTGGAACATCTGCCACGGTAAAGCGGGTATCTCCTGCTTGAACAACACCTAAGTTTGGAACGAGAGTTGTAAATGGATAGTCAGCGATCTTTGGGCGCGCAGCTGAGATCGCTGCGATCAGCGAAGATTTTCCAGCACTTGGATATCCAACAAGGGCAATGTCGGCAACTGATTTAAGTTCTAAATAAAGTGTGCGTTCTTCACCTGGTTCGCCAAGGAGCGCAAAACCTGGAGCGCGACGTTTTGAAGATGAGAGGGCTAGGTTGCCGAGGCCACCATGTCCACCTTGTGCAGCGAGAAATGTTGTGCCGACGCCAATTAAATCTGCGAGTTGGTTTCCTTTATCGTCGAAAACTACTGTGCCATTTGGAACAGGAAGAATTAAATCTTCACCGTATGTGCCATCTTTACGATCGCCATAACCTTGCGAACCAGATGTTGCTTTGCGGTGTGGAGAATGGTGAAAATCAAGAAGCGTTGTAACGCTGGAATCGACGATCAAGATAATGTCGCCGCCGCGTCCACCGTTACCGCCATCTGGGCCGCCTAGTGGTTTAAATTTTTCACGCTTAACAGAGACGCAACCATCGCCACCTTTTCCGGCAGCGGCATAGAGCGTTACGCGATCAACGAATGTTGTCATCTCTTAACGCTCCCTTCTGGTTTGAAATACGAAAACTGCCTGATAAATAAAAAGAGCGAGCCACGAACGCGGCTCGCTCTCTTTGAGAAACCTAAATTAAGCGACCGGTGCAACCACGTTCACTACACGGCGACCGCGAGCGCGACCGAATTCAACTGCGCCTGCAGCGAGTGCAAAGAGAGTGTCATCCTTACCGCGACCAACGTTCTTGCCTGGGTGGAAATATGTTCCGCGTTGACGAACCAAAATTTCACCAGCGTTAACTTCTTGTCCGCCAAAGCGCTTGATACCGAGGTATTGCGGATTGGAATCGCGACCGTTACGTGTCGAGGAGACACCCTTCTTACTTGCCATTGTTCAACCCCTTATTTCACGCCGCTGATTGCGGTGATCTTGACTCGAGTTTGCTGTGCACGGAAACCTTGACGACGACGGTAACCGGTCTTGTTCATGTAACGAAGGATGTCGATCTTTGGACCCTTTACTTCGTCAATTACTTCACCGGTAACTTTTACACCGCTAAGAACTTTTGGATCAGCTGTAACGCTCGCACCGTCTACGACAAGTAGCGCAGGGAAAGATACGGTTGCACCAGCAGCCTGGTCGATGCGATCGACAGTGATGGTTTCACCAACGGTGACTTTCTCCTGGCGTCCGCCAGCTTTAACGATTGCGTACACGA
>JBEBBQ010000088.1:0-16976 GCA_041158325.1 Actinomycetota bacterium
TCAACTGCAGTTCGCGACGTGTTTCTGGATCCAATAAAACACTTTCAGAATCATTTTCAATTGGATCGCTATGTTCGGGATGGCTCTTTGCGATATCAGCTGCGATGCGCGCGCTAAAGACCAAGCCCTCTAAGAGTGAGTTTGAAGCTAAACGGTTTGCTCCGTGAACACCAGAACAAGCTGTTTCGCCGCAGGCATATAGGCCCTTAACGCTGGTGCGCCCATTGAGATCAACGCGTACTCCCCCTGATGCGTAATGCGATGCGGGAGCAACTGGAATCAAATCTTTACTTGGATCAATTCCATTTGCGATACATGAGGCGTGGATCGTTGGGAAACGTGTTTCAAATCCTGTTAAATGTCGAACATCTAGCCAAACGTGATGTGCACCAGTTTTATTCATGGTGCGCATAGATGCGATCGCAACAACATCGCGTGGTGCAAGTTCAGCCAACTCATGTTCAGCACCCATAAATCGTTCACCGGCATCGTTAAGCAAGTAAGCGCCTTCACCACGAACAGCCTCGCTGATCAGCGGTTGTTGTCCCTGGGTGTTATCGCCCAGCCATAAAACTGTTGGATGGAATTGAATAAATTCAACATCGGCAACTTTTGCACCGGCGCGCAGTGCAAGCGCAACTCCATCACCAGTTGAAACTGATGGGTTGGTAGTTTGTGCAAATACTTGTCCAAGTCCACCGGTTGCAAGGACAACTGCTTTACCAAGTGCCCGCCCGACTCCGTCGCGGCTACCAGCGCCAATAACGTGAAGCGTTACACCACAGACAGAACCGCTGGCATCTTTGATCGCATCCAATACAAGTGCGTGTTCAACGACTTCAATCTCAGGATCATCATGAACAGCAGCTAACAGCGCACGTGAAACTTCCGCGCCAGTTGCATCTCCACCAGCATGCAAGATGCGATTACGTAGATGTCCACCTTCGCGGGTTAGCGCAATCTCACCGCTTGCTTCAGTATCAAAAATTGCACCACGTTCGATTAGCTTGCGTACCGCTTCTGGTCCCTCGGTAACAAGTACGCGCACCGCTTCTTCATCACATAGATCAGCGCCGGCAACCAAGGTGTCCTTTAAATGTTGATCAGGCGTATCTCCCGGACCAAGCGCTGCAGCGATACCGCCTTGCGCCCATTTAGTAGAGCCCTCGTCGACCTTAGATTTAGTAACAATTAATACCGAAAGTCCATAGGTGCGTGCTTGCAGCGCAGTTGTTAGCCCGGCAATTCCTGAACCAACAACAATTACATCTGCCTTTGCGGTCCAGCCAGGGGCAGGCGCTAATAACTTCATCGCATATCCCCTAACTTCATCTCCATATTGTCGATCAAACGCACCCCATTTAGCCAACCGGCGATAATCGCACGCTTATTTAGCGTCGCATCTATAGCCTTTGAAAAATCCTGCTCATCGATGATCTCGGCGTAATCCAAGGAGAAGCCTTCTTGTGAGCCGGCTATCGATTGCAGTGATGCTCGCGCAGAATCTAGATTCGAAGAATGAGCCGCAGCAGTAAGCGCGCGATAGATAACAAGTGATCGCTCTCTTGATAATTGATCTAATCGCACGTTTCGAGATGACATCGCAAGTCCATCAGCTTCACGAACTGTTGGTACAGAAATTATTTCAATATCTGAATTCATTTCATGGACTAGCTTTCTTATAAGCGTTAACTGCTGAAAATCTTTTTCACCGAAGATTGCAATTTTTGGTCTAACCAATTGAAATAGCCTTGCGACAACTGTTACAACGCCATCAAAATGTCCCGAACGAGAAGCGCCTTCATAAATATCACCCAGAGCACCAGCTGAGCGCTTTGCAAAACCCTCTGGATATATCTCTTCATAACTAGGTAACCAAAGGTGAGTAACGCCAGATTCTTTAGCTAATTCGATATCGCGTTCTGGGGTTCTGGGATATTTACTGGCTTCTTCTTGATCTTCAAATTGCAGCGGATTTACAAAGATGCTGGCAACCACAAAATCGGATTTTTCACGCGCTAGTTTAAAGAGTGAAGCATGGCCCTGATGAAGCGCTCCCATGGTGGGAACAAAAGCGCAGCCGTCAGCAAGGTCGGTTGCGCTAGTAACTATCTTCATGATCTTGGCTCCAGTCCTTTCAGGTACCGGGCGGTGATGAAGTTAAGTTTAAGGCTTTACGGCAATTGCTCCAAAAGCTCTGAAATCTTGCCGTGGGTAAGCAAAATTGCCTCGGGATCTATCGAATGCCAAGGTTCAAGAACGAAGCGTCTTTCATGCGCACGTGGATGCGGAAGCGTTAATTCATCAGCCGAACTTAGAAGTGAACCGTATTGAATCAAATCTAAATCGATCGTACGCGGTCCCCATCTTTTTAATCGCTCTCTACCCAACGTTTTTTCAATTCCGTGCAGCACTGCAAGTAAATCTAGGGCGGGCAGATCACTTTCGGCGATACAGATGGCATTTAAATAATCTGGCTGTTCAATGTCGCTTACAGGTTTTGTTGAAAAGTACTCAGAGACCGCGGTGACGTCTAGCGCTTGCCGGAGCAAAGCCACAGCGATATCCATCTGCGCTTTTGGGTCGCCAATATTTGCGCCTAGTGAAATAACTGCCTTCATCGCGAAATAGTGACCGAGATATCTTTTACTTGTGCCGATACCGGCGCCTGTGGTTTATGAACGGTAACTGTTACACGTGCGGCTTGGGCAAAAGTTACTTTGATTCGTTCCGCAATTCGTCCGGCAAGTTTTTCAATGACTGAAACAGGGTTTGTCGTAATCTCTTCAACCACTAAGTCCGTGACTTCCGCGTAATTGATTGTGTCTTCAACATCATCGCTAACGCTGGCGCGGGTTAAATCCACTTCTAGCTCGATATCAACATAGAAATCTTGGCCGTTAGCTCGTTCGGCTTCGAAGACTCCGTGATATCCAAAGCCTTTGATCCCGGCGATACGAATTAAATCAGCCATGGTTTACAACTAAATCCTTATGTGGTTTCACGCTATGAACTCTAACTGCCCAGATACTTTTATCAAGCAAAGATTCTGTGAGAGCGATCGTTGCGCTTTCGCGCTCATCCGGAGTGCTGCCCCCAAGAAAACGTTTACGAGATCCCCCAATTAGCACTGGATAACCGAGATCTGTGAATTCATTTATTCGCCTGAGGATTTCCCAGTTATGTTCGGCCTCTTTAGAAAAGCCTAGGCCGGGATCAATTATCAAGTTATTGCGTGCGATTCCGGCCTTGAGCGCTTGATCGATTTGTAACTGCATCTCAGCGATGACTTCTTCAACTACATCACCATATGTTGCAAGTGAGTTCATATCTTTGGAGTGGCTACGCCAATGCATCAAAATATATGGGCAACCCATTTCAGCAACGCTCTCGTGCATCAAATCATCAGCCAGTCCACCGCTAACATCATTTACGATGCTTGCACCTGCTTCTATAGCAAGAGCAGCAGTTTCTGCGCGCATGGTGTCGATACTTATCGGAATTCCCGTCTGCGAAAGTTTCTTAATCACTGGGATTACTCGTGATTGCTCTTCTGCTGCAGATACTCGATCTGCTCCTGGTCGCGTTGATTCCCCACCGATATCAATAATGTCTACGCCTTCGGCGATCATTTCAAGACCGCGCGCAACCGCCTTTTCATAAGTGTCATGGAGCCCACCGTCCGCAAAAGAATCTGGTGTGACATTCAAAATGCCCATGATCTTCATGATTTATAGAATTTGTTAACGGTTGGTGATCAGACTGATTGCTTCAGCGCGTGTTGCTGGATCACGCAGAACCCCACGCACCGCACTTGTTGTTGTGCGAGCTTGTGACTTACGAACCCCGCGCATCGACATACACAAATGTTCGCAATCGATAATTACGATAACGCCCATCGGATCGAGAATTTTTACCATCGCATCTGCAATTTGAGTTGTTAAACGCTCTTGCACTTGTGGGCGACGGGCAAATAAATCAACTAAGCGAGCGACTTTGGAAAGTCCAGTTATTTTTCCGCGCGGGATATATCCAACATGTGCGACTCCGTGGAATGGAGTTAAGTGGTGCTCGCAATGTGAAAAGACTTCGATATCGCGAATGATTACCAACTCTTCATGGCCGATATCAAAAGTAGTTGTTAACACCTCTTCGGGAGACTTCCAGAGTCCTTCAAAGTTCTCTTTAAAGGCGCGGGCAACACGCGCTGGCGTCTCTTGTAAACCCTCGCGATCTGGATCTTCGCCGAGCGCGAGAAGTAGTTCGCGAACTGCAGCGATAGCGCGTGCTTCATCGTATGGATGAAGCGCACGCCCATCTTCAGGACCCATTGAAACCGGAGTTACATCGTTCACTCTTGATCGGCATCTTTCTTTGCGCTCTTGCGAACACGTGATGGCTTCTTTTCCGCAACTGGTTCAGTGGCAATTCGTTCTGGCACAGCAACAGGTGGCTGTTGTGAGGGTGTGCGAGTTGCTGAACCTGTCCAGGCAGGACGCCTTGGCCAAGAGTTAACTTTCTTAAAGATCTGAGCGATCTCTTCTTTATTTAACGTTTCAACTTCGAGCAGTCTTACAACCATGGCATCAAGAGTTGTGCGATTTTCAACCAAGATATCGAAGGCTTCTTGGTGTGCATTTTCAATAAACTTTCGGATTTCCGCATCAACGGTTGCGGCAACGCTTTCAGAGTAATCACGTTGATGTCCATAGTCGCGGCCCATAAATGGTTCTGTTGCATCGGAGCCGAGTTTGATAGCGCCGATCGCTTCGGTCATTCCGTATTGCGTAACCATGGCGCGCGCTAGAGCTGTTGCTTTTTCAATATCGTTTGATGCGCCAGTTGAAGGGTCGTGGAAAATTAACTCTTCTGCTGCGCGACCACCAAGTGAGTAAGCCAGTTGATCTAACAATTGGTTGCGAGTAGTTGAGTACTTATCTTCATCTGGCAAAACCATTGTGTAACCAAGTGCGCGTCCGCGCGGCATGATCGTAACTTTGTGAACCGGATCAGTATGTGGCAGCGCATGGGCAACAAGTGCATGGCCAGCCTCGTGATAAGCGGTAACGCGACGTTCGTCATCAGACATAATCCTTGATTTACGCTGCGGACCAGCCATGACGCGATCAATTGCCTCGTCGATCTGGCTATTTGTAATTACCTTCTTCTCTTCACGTGCTGCAAGAAGAGCTGCTTCGTTAAGAACATTGGCCAGATCTGCACCAGTAAATCCTGGAGTGCGACGGGCATAAGTAATCAGATCTACTTCATCTGATAGCGGCTTGGTCTTGGCGTGTACTTTGAGAATTTCTTCACGGCCCTTTAGATCTGGGCGATCAACTGCGATCTGACGATCGAAACGACCCGGACGCAATAGCGCAGGATCTAGAACATCTGGACGGTTAGTTGCTGCGATCAAGATAACTTGACCGCCAGTTTCAAATCCATCCATCTCAACAAGAAGTTGGTTGAGCGTTTGTTCACGTTCGTCGTGTCCGCCACCCATACCGGCGCCGCGTTGGCGACCTACCGCATCAATTTCATCAACGAAGACGATTGCTGGCGCATTAGTTTTGGCTTGCGCAAATAAATCGCGGACGCGGGCTGCACCAACACCAACAAACATTTCTACGAAATCAGAACCAGAGATTGAATAGAAAGGAACTTTCGCTTCTCCAGCTACCGCACGGGCAAGAAGTGTCTTACCTGTTCCGGGAGGGCCATAGAGAAGAACGCCCTTTGGAATCTTCGCGCCAAGTAGCGCGTACTTAGATGGATTGGCTAGGAAATCTTTGATCTCTTCAAGTTCAGCGATCGCTTCATCAGCGCCCGCTACATCTGCAAAGGTGTTTTGTGGAACATCGTTATCTTGTAATTTGGCGCGAGATTTACCAAATGAGAAGACGCGATTTCCACCTTGTGCGCGGCTCATTAAGAAGAAGAACAAGAAGCCAATTAGCAGAATTGGGAAGATTGAGAAAAGGAATGAAACAAATATCGACTGTGAAGGAACCTCTACAGTCCAGCCTTTAGTAGGTGAATTTGCACTCAGCGCATCGATAAGTGTTGGTTCTTGGCGGGCAATATATGAGGCTTCAACTTTGCTATCGCCCTTGATTAATACGCCTGGCTTTAGGATCAAGCGGATCTTCTGTGATCTATCGATTAGAACTGCAGATTCAACTTCTGATTGTGAAATTGCAGCAAGAGCTCGCGAAGTATCAATCTGTGTATAGCGGTTACCGGCTCCAGTTATCTGTCCGAAGATCGTAACTGCCAGGATCGCAACGACTATCCAGAAAAGTGGGCCACGGAAAAACTTTTCAGCGCGGGTAGTTGGCGCTTTCTTGGGGCTCTTCTTTTCACTATTGGTCGAAGATTTACTCTTCTTCTTTAGCAAATTCTTACCATCAATTTTCTTCTTATCCATATGCGAAGGAGCCGTCCTTACGAGTACATGTGCTTGGCGAGCACACCGATAAAGGAGAGATTGCGGTACTTCTCATCGAAATCAAGTCCATAGCCAACTACGAAATCTTTCGGTATATCAAAGCCGACATATTTGCAATCAACTTCAACTTTGGCAGCTTCTGGCTTACGCAAGATTGCGAGAATTTCTACACTGGCCGCACCGCGTGACATTAAATTAGCGCGTAGCCATGAAAGCGTTAAGCCAGAATCAACGATATCTTCAACGATCAGAATATTGCGGCCGGTGATATCGCGATCTAGATCTTTCAAGATTCGAACAACGCCGCTGGACTTAGTGCCAGATCCATATGAAGAAACTGCCATCCAATCCATTTCAATATGGCGTTGCATCGCACGTGTTAAATCTGCCATCGCCATGATCGCACCTTTAAGAACACCTACAAGTAGTAAGTCGCGGTCTTTGTAATCTGCATCAACGCGCGCTGCAAGCTCTGCAATTTTTTCGCGAAGTTGGTCTTCAGTAACGATTACGCGTTCTACATCTGTGCCGACTGCAGCTAGATCCACTTAAGGACTCCTTCATGTGGTTATGAGGTGATCAATTTGGACGGGCCAAGAGCGAAAGTCTGCCCGAAATCCGGGCAACCTTCACACCACCCGGCAGGCTCGCCTCGCCTTGCCCACGCCAAGAAGTGACCAGCGCCTCAACGGCGGCGAGGTGATCTGCGCTTATCGAGCCGCTGGGAGCGCCCGCCGCATAGATCGCAGCCCGCAAGATCCGTGAGCGAATAGCTCTAGGAAGTTCGGCAAGGGCAGCGCAATCTAGATCTTTGAGGTCTACTCGCGAGATAACTGCTTGCGCCATCTCATCTAAGGCATCGGCATCATCACGCAAAATTGCTGCGCTGCGAGAAAGCGCTGCTGCAATACCTGGGCCGATCTCTGATTCCATCACTGGTAAAACTTTATTTCGAACTTTAACGCGAGTGAACTTTTCATTTTCATTATGTGGATCGTTCCAGGGTTGCAACTCTGCTTCAGCACATGCCGCAACCGTTTGTTCACGAGTTAGGTTCAAAAGCGGTCGCGCATACTTTCCGTTAACAACTGCCATTCCGGAAAGTGAACGGGTACCAGAACCACGCGCTAATCCGAGCAGAACTGTTTCTGCTTGGTCATCGCGGGTATGTCCCAAAAAGATTTGCGAAGCACCAAATGCATGTGCAACAGAATCAAGTGCTGTATATCGCGCGCTGCGTGCATCTGCTTCTAAACCAGATTTTTCCACGACATCGACTTTTTCAATTAATACTTCTTGATAGCCAATATCTTTTAGCGCGCTTTGCACTTTCTTAGCTTGCTCTGCTGAACCACTTTGTAATTGATGGTCAACAGTTACGCCAATTAAGGTGATAGCTAAAGCGGGCGCTTCTTTAACGAGCGCATAAGCAAGGGCTAGTGAATCTGCACCACCAGATACCGCAACAATCGCGTAATCGCCCGCAGTTAAATTCTCTAAGAACGGTCGGACAGCGTTTCGCAGGTCAACGAGAGCGCTGGTCATGCGCTAACTCTAGACCCGACCACCAAATGGCATAAGTCCTTTAATGCTGTAAATATTTGAATAGAGCAAACCTTTACCCTTTGAATTGGCTTCCCACATCATTCCATTTCCTGCATAAATTGAGATGTGGTGGATCGATGAGATTGTTCCTTTATAGGAATAGAACAAGAGATCGCCAGGGACAAGTTCATTTAAAGTTACATGCTTTGTGTAGCCGGCATATAGCGATGAGTTAAGGCGATCCCAGTTAGGCCAACCCAATCCAGCTGCTCTATATGCTGCGTAAACCAAGCCAGAGCAGTCGAAAGCGTTAGGGCCTTCATCTCCCCAAATATATGGCTTGCGCGCCAAAACTTGTTTCTTAGCAAAGGCAACTGCGGTTTCCCGTTGCGCTTCGGTGGTACGAATTGTTGAACGTCCCTTGAATCCAGTATTTGCCCAAACTTTTTTCTGACCTGCAGTATTTGCTGCAGTATTTGCTTGGCTCTCTTCAAGCAAGGCAAGGGCGCGTTGCTGTTCAAGGGTAATTCGAACCCGCTTAGCGCTAGCAAGTTCGCGCGCCAACTTATCTTGAATAGCCTGCAACTTATCTACTTCTTTTTGTTGTAGCGCTCGTGCATCATCTGCAACTTTCTTAGCGCCAGCAACTTTGGCTGTGGCAGTTTCTTGCACGACTCTTGCCGCATCAGCTTTTACTTTCGCCTCGCGCGCCACAATTTCAGCAGCCTTGTAACGATCAAGCGCCATGGTGTTCTGCATGCCCAACTTATCTAAAGTTGAGATCTGATCAATTAAATCTTGTGGGCCGTTTGCGCTAAGTAGCGGTTCGATATCTGTCATCGATCCGCCCATTATGTAAGCATTTGCCGCAAGCTTTCCGATTACCCGATGTGCTTGCGCAACTGCTTCTTGTGTCTCGCGGGCGTACTCTGCGGCGGCAACTGCAGCAGCGGTTGCAACTGCTAACTCTCTCTTTGCCTTTGCATATAGCGCCTGCGCTGCATTTGCTTTCGCAGTCAGAGTTCTAAGTGTTTGGTTTGCCGCAGCCAATTTCTTGGCTGCTGATTCTGCAGCTTTTCGCTTAGCTGCTTCTGCTTTCTTCGCCGCTTCAATCTGCGCCAAAGTTGGTTTGGGGGTAGCTGCAATTGCAGGAGTCATCGGCAACGCAAGCCCGAAAATTACGGCTAGCGCCAGCGCTTTTCTGCGATGCGACACAAAACCCCCATGAGTTAAGACCGCAGAATAAGTGAGCAACCTGTGTAACTCATTAAAAGATGGTTAGTGTCGCTAGTTGGCTACATCTCTTTTTGTAAATAGAACTGTCGCAATAACCAACGCAACTCCCACATAAATCCCAGAAAGTGAAAGCGCATGCGTATAACTAATTGTTTCGGTTCCGCCGGCGGCAACTGTGGCTAACTGACTTCCAGGTAACCATTCCAGGGTGCTGGCCTTAACGGCCCCCACAATGTTTTCCACGATTAGTAACCAGAGCACGCCTAGTGAAATGGAGCTAATTGGTGAGCGGAAGAGAATTCCTAGAACCATTCCGATGATTCCAAATCCCAGAATTGAAATGAAAACATTTAACAAGGTCTGGGCTATCTCAAGACGTCCATCGCTGTTAAACCAGAGGTCTGTGCTGACATCTTTGCTTCCTGCGAGTACATAAGAAACACCGATTGAGATTACGGCTCCGACTAAAGTCATAATGACTGCAAATGCTTTCATTGATGCCAATTTGCCGATGAGCAGACGAATACGGCCCGGCTGGCGAACCAAGAGGTTGCGAAGGGTGCCGAGTGAGTATTCCTGGGCGGTCTGGGCTGCAAATACGCAGAGTGCGATGATGCCGAGAAGATTTCCGATACTCGTAAAGGCCTGAGTAGACCCGCTAGATAGCGAGAGCATTTCGCGAGTAATTCGAACTCCACGATCACCATTGCCTTGCGGTGAATCAATAAGTAAGAAGAGAAGTGAGGAAACCAGAACGCTAAAGAAAGCAACCGCCCCCATTGTGCCCAAGAGCAAAGTTGGACGGCGTAACTTGCGCCATTCTGCAAAGAAAATTCTAGTTAGGCTGCCGATCATTTCTGATCTCCTGTCATTTCAAAGAATGTTTCTTCGAGGTTAGGTAGTTGTGGTGAAAGCTGGGTTAGCAATATTCCCGCTTCGAATGCCAACTTGTTTAGAACTCCCGCCCATTCGGCGGGGCCTTCAATATGTGCAACTCCGTCGCGAATATGAGCCTTATGTCCGGCGCTTTCAGCGAGAGCAATAATTTTCTCGAGGTCACCTTTATTTTCGGTTTTGACCAACATAAATGGTTGCTGCGCATCGAAGAGATCTTGCATTGGTCCAGCAAAAACTACCTCTCCCTTTCGCAACATAACCAAATACTCGCTGATGATTTCTAGCTCTGAAAGTAGATGAGATGAAACAAATACAGTCGTGCCGCTATCGGCGAGGGAGCGAAGTAGTTGGCGAATCTCTTGAATTCCTTCTGGATCTAAACCATTGGTTGGTTCATCTAAAATCAAAAGTTTTGGATTAGGTAAAAGCGCTGCGGCAATACCCAAACGCTGCTTCATTCCGAGTGAATAAGTCTTATATTTTGATTTCCCGCGATCTGCTAACCCAACTTGTGCAAGCAATTGATCCACGCGCTCGAGCGGAAAACCCCCCAGAGTTGCTAAAACCTTAAGATTTTCTGCGCCAGATAGCGCAGGATAGAAAGCTGGGCCTTCAATCATCGCTCCAACTTGAGACAGGTATTTCTCTGGCGATGTGATTGGCTCGCCCAAAATACGCCCCGTGCCACCGCTAGGAGAGATAAGGCCGAGCAACATACGGATTGTGGTTGTCTTACCGGCGCCATTTGGGCCGACGAATCCGCAGATAGTTCCGGCTGGTACTTGAAAATTTGTGTGTGAAACGGCAAAGCCCGAGTCGTATTTCTTACTTAAATCACTTACAGAGATCGCTAATTGAGGCATTTACGCAATATAGCAAATGCACCTTAGAATTATCTGCGTGAGCAATGAAATATGGGGTTATCAACCGACCAATCAACGCCCTGCGCCAGATTGGGAAATTAATCCACAAACTGCAGCGGTGCGCTCTGGACTTGCTCGTTCTGGTTTCGGTGAAACTTCCGAAGCGCTTTATTTAAATAGTGGATTCACATATTCATCAGCGCAAGAAGCATTCGACTCTTTTGCAGATGAAACAGATCATTACCTATACAGCCGTTTTCATAATCCAACTGTTCAGATGTTTGAAAAGCGTTTGGCTGCAATTGAAGGCGCTGAATATTGCGTTGCGACGGGTTCAGGAATGTCGGCGATGTTTGCTTCCGTTGCCTGTCTTGTCAAAGCAGGAGATCACGTAGTCGCATCGGCTGCCATGTTTAGTTCTTGCCACGTTGTACTAACTGAAATTTTGCCAAAGTGGGGCGTAACCGTAGAACTGGTTAAGGGAAATGATCCTGCAGTTTGGGCTGCGGCGCTAAAGAAGCCAACCAAAGTTGTCTTTATCGAATCACCAAGCAATCCACTAATGGAGATTGTTGATATCCGTATGGTCAGCGATCTGGCACACAAAGTTGGCGCTACCGTGATCGTTGATAACGTAATGGCTTCACCTGTTCTGCAGAAGCCTCTGGCACTTGGTGCAGATGTTGTTATGTACTCAGCGACAAAACATATCGATGGACAAGGACGCGTCCTTGCTGGTGCAGTTCTTGGATCCTTCTCATATATCCACGAATACTTGATTCCATTTACTCGCCACACCGGGCCATCACTTAGCCCATTTAATGCTTGGGTGCTTTTGAAATCCTTGGAAACGATGGAGATGCGCGTTAACCGCATGTGTGAAAATGCGCAGAAGATCGCCGAATTTTTGGAGACCCGTAAAGAAGTTAAATCGGTTAAATATCCGGGGCTAAAGTCTCATCCAGATTATGCAACTGTTCAAAAACAAATGACCGGTGGCGGCAGCACAATCGGTATTGAGTTTATGGGCAGCCAAAAAGATGCATTTGCCTTTATGGATGCGCTACGAATCATTGATATCTCCAACAACTTGGGTGATAGCAAATCACTAATTACCCACCCATCATCAACAACACATCGCCGCTTATCTCCAGATGTTCAAGCCGAGATGGGTATTACACCTTCCGTGCTGCGCCTTTCAGTGGGCCTCGAGCACGATGATGATCTGATTAAAGATTTAACTCAAGCCTTTAAGAGCTGAGCAACAACTAGCAATACCGATAGCAGGCTTAAGTAGGTAATTGACCACTGGAAGATTTTTCCGGCTGCCTTTTCGTAATGATCGGATTTCTCATCCAAGCCACGCAGTTGTGCAGCAAATACCAATCCCAGCGCCACGGTTAACGCCATCGCCCAATTTTGAAGTTCTGCGTTAATGATCAGTGCGATTGATGATGCGATCATCGCAATTGTGTAGATCCACATCTGGCGCAGTAGATGAGTCTTACTTGCGACTACCGGCAACATCGGAATATGCGCTGCGGCGTAATCATCTTTGTATTTAACTGCTAGCGCCCAGAAATGTGGCGGTGTCCAGAAGAAGATAACTAAGAAGAAAGACCAGGCGGTGACTGAAAGTGAGTTAGTAACGGCGGCCCATCCGATGAGAGCAGGCATGCAACCAGCTGCACCTCCCCAAACAATATTTTGCGGTGTGCGCTTTTTTAGCAAGATTGTGTAGACCCAAACATAGAAAACAATTGCGATAAAAGTTAAGAGAGTTGCCAGCGTGGTTGTGAATACCTGAAAAATAATTAATGAGAGAGCTCCGATTGCAGATGCAAAGATGATCGCTTCACTCTTACTTAAAACACCTGTTGCAAGCGGCCGTTTTGCAGTGCGCTTCATCAACTTATCTGATTCAGATTCGATCACCATGTTAAATGCATTCGCACTTCCGGCAGCGAGGGTTCCACCGATCAAAGTTGCAATTGTTAATGAGAGTGAAGGCAGACCTTCTTCTGCTAAAACCATCGCCGGCAAAGTTGAAACCAAAAGGAGTTCAACAACGCGTAATTTCATCAAATCGATGAAGCCGCGAACCTTTAGTGAGGTCTTTACGCCTGAATTGTTGGGCACGGGCAAAGATTACTCAGCATTAATGTGCAGTGTTCTCACGGTCTTCTAAGAATGGGCGCCTATTGTGCGTATCAACGCTAAAACTTGCTATCAAAGATAGGAATATGACCAATGACACCTCCAAAAAAGCCCGACTGGATCGAGCTGGCCGATAGCGATGGCGGTTCCAATAATCTGGCACCGGTTGCAAAGAAGAGCCGTCCGCTCGTAGTTGCGATGGCTGCGCTAACTCTTACCTTTGGTGGCGCTGTTATAGCCCAGACATATCAAGGCGGTTCTGGGGACTCTGCGCAACCTTCACTTGTTCAAGCATCTCAATCTGCTGCTATTGCAACATCTGTAAATCAAGTTAAATCGGTGCAATCTACTTCGATAAAGGCGCCTTCAATAGGCAAGAGCGCCGTTCCAGCGATCGCTATCCCGCCATCTATGAACGGTGGGGACGATGATTATGACGAAGACGATGATGAGGATGATTATGAAGAAGATGATCACGATGACGAAGATCGTGACGATCACTAAAGCCAGTAAAGTGAGCGAGTGCCCCGCAAACTAGTTAATAAGGTTTCGCTGATAGTTGCCTGTCTGCTGCTAACTGCAACTGCTAGCCCGATTAGCCCTGCGAATGGGCAAGAACTAACGGCGGCGAACAAGATTGTTTTGGTAAAAACAATTAACGGTGCGATTGCTCCCAAATCAGTAGAGGCATCAAATAGCGGTTTAGTCAGCGCCCATAACATGATGTATCGCCATAGCGTCACGCTCTATAACTCGCAGACGATGGAGCTTGAGGCAACAATTCCTGATTCTGTGAAACTCTCCGATTTCGGATACTCGAAATACTCTGGCACATATAGAGGCGCACCAGTTGAAGGCGCCTTCTCGTCAGATGGTCAGTATCTCTACTTTACAAATTACGTGATGTACGGAAAAGGATTTACCCGAGAAGGTACTGACACTTGTTCTCCTAGCGATAACTACGACAAGAGCTTTCTATCGCGAGTAAACCTTTCAGATAAGAAAATAGATGCGCTGTACCCAGTTGGATCTGTGCCTAAAGTCGTTAAAGTCTCACCAGACAATAAATATATTTTAGTCTCCAATTGGTGCTCTTACACGGTTACCGTTATCTCGGTAGAGAGCCAAGAAACGGTAAAGACTATAAAAATTGGTCGCTATCCCCGCGGAATAGCAATTACCAACGATAGTAAATATGCCTATGTTGCCGAGATGGGCGGAAATCGAATTCATCAGATTAATCTGGAAGATTTCTCAGTTAGATATATTCCTATTGGATCTAACCCACGAGCGATTGTTCTCTCCCCTGATAATTCAAAGTTATATGCCACTTTAAATATCTCAGGGAAAGTTATCGCTTGGGATCTGTTATCTAATAAGGAAATTAAAAAGGTATCGACGGGGAAATCCGCCCGCAGTTTGGCAATTTCTAAAGATGGATCGGCGCTTTATGTAGTCAATTTTAGAAGCGGGACTTTATCTGTCGTCAGCACCGAGACGATGAAGGTTCTGCAAAACGTAAAGGTTTGTAGCGAACCTATTGGCGTTACTTACGACGAAGTTGAATCAAAGACCTGGGTCGCCTGTTACGGCGGCTCAATTAAAGTGTTTGCACCTGCGCAGTAACGGTCGCACTTTCCGGCGCAGGTGTCGCTAGCGGTGCTGCGATCTTGGCTAGATACCGATCCACAGTCTTTCGTGCGCGATCGCTCGCCGAGTTAGTTCTTCCAATCTTGTCGGCGATGATCGCAAATGCATATTCACGATCACCCGATTGCACATAACCGGCCAAACTAACGGTGCCTGTAAGCGTTCCAGTCTTGGCCTTTACGAGACCAACCGCATCTGGCGCAGTCTTTACATAACGGCTTTGTAGAGTTCCACTTTTTCCGCTGATGGGAAGTCCATTGATCAACTTTGATAGCAGTGGATCGGAATGAATCTTATAGAGCAGTTGCGCAAGAACATGGGCAGTCATTTTATTCTGTCTCGATAAACCACTGGCATCAATTACCTGTATAGGTGCCGGATTGATTCCATAGCCAATTAGAATCTCTGCAAAGGTAATCGCAACTCCTTCATCGCTAAATCCATTGCCAGAATACTTCGCGGCAAGCTTGGCCATCCGCTCTGAAAGTTGGTTATCGCTCCAAAGCAAGAACCAATCCATCATCTTTACAACTTGTGGGGATTCGGACACCAGAATCTCTTCGCTAGCTAGCGCGCTGGCTTTTTCATCAGCGACCTTTACAAATGTGGCTGCGACACCACGTTTCTTATAGAAGGCTTTATAACTTGCGACTTCGTTGGCATAAATGCCGTTGTAGTAAACCTTGAGTTTTTTGATTGAACCGCCAGAACTCTCTTTTACTTTACTTAAACTATTGAAGCCAATGCGAGGGAAAGAAGTGCGCTTCATCTTGGTGGCCACTCGGTGATCCATGGCTACCCAAGGATCAAATTCGCCATCTATAACGATTGAATCTGGCTCTGTTCCAAGTGAAACGCGAGTGGTAAAGACTTGCCCGGGTTGTAAGTGCTTAAGTGTTGCCGCAGCGGCGAGTATCTTCATGGTTGATGCAGGTTTACGTTGCGAGAATGCGTTTGATTCAAAGACAACTTCGCCAGTACTTACATCTACTAGCGATACCGAAGGATTGCTTAACTCTGGCTCTACCGCTAGCCGCGAAAAAACGCTCGCTGCTGAGACTGGATCAAAGGCAAAAGAGCTAGGCGTGATCGCCAATACCGCTGCAGTGAGCAGCGCTGAACGTTTCAGAAAACTATTCATCAATTGGTTAATTACGCAACGGTTGCGATAAGGATATTGAGAACCGTTAGACCGAGCAGCGTCAGCCAGATGTTCTTCTTAAGCTCGCTCTTCTTCGCGTTCATGTAGCTCAAAACTAAAATAACTAAAACCACAATAAATTTGATTCCGACTGTGGTGTGGTTCAAAGTCTCATCTGGCTTAGCCGATGAATAAGCGCCGACCATAACTATTCCGGCTAGTAGAGCGGTGGCAGCCGAGTGCATCACTCCACCAGAAAGTTTGCGAGGATTCTTATTCCACTGCAGAAGAAGTAAGACAAGAATTCCGGCTATCGCCAACATATGCACGATATACGCGATCAGAAATACAGTTTCCATAGTAAATAGCCCTTTCTAGCCTTTCTTACATATTAAGTTTAGAGTGCGCACATGGAAATAAATACACCTGCCACGATCGGTCCGGGAGAATTTTTTCCAGTTGTAGGAGTAGGGCCTCATGAAAAACCTTGGCCGACTGGTGAACAGTACGACTTAGAGTTACTTGAGAATGGCGATCGTCGCAATGTTTTAGATCACTATCGCTATTGGACTGTCGAAGCGATCGTCGCTGATCTCAATACCAAACGCCATAAACTGCATATTGCCATTGAAAATTGGCAGCATGATCTAAATATTGGTTCTGTAGTCAGAACCGCAAATGCCTTCAACGTTTCAGCGGTGCATATAGTTGGAAAACGCGACTGGAATAAGCGCGGGGCAATGGTTACTGATAAATACCTAACCGTTATTCATCACCCAACAATCGCTGACTTTGCTACTTGGTGCAAAGAAAATAATTTACCAATTGTCGGAATCGATAACGTTCCAACCTCTAGGCAACTTGAGGACGCGCAACTACCCGAATCCTGCGTGCTTTTATTTGGGCAAGAAGGTGCCGGAATGTCAGATGAGGGTATTGAAGTCTGCGAAGTGCTCTATGAAATTCGCCAATACGGTTCAACTCGTTCCATGAACGCATCAGCTGCAGGCGCAATAGCGATGTATCACTGGGCGCT
>JBEBBQ010000089.1:0-7133 GCA_041158325.1 Actinomycetota bacterium
AAGATGATCTGCGCGGTAACGCTTATTGCAAGCGGTACATTCGGTTAGCGGATCGCTAAAGGTTGCAACGTGTCCGGATGCTTCCCAAACTTCGCGCGCCAAGATCACACATGAATCGATACCGACTACATCTTCGCGACCCATCACCATGGATTTCCACCATTGGCGCTTTACATTGTTTTTAAGTTCGACTCCAAGTGGGCCGTAATCCCATGAGGCGCGAAGTCCACCGTAAATTTCTGATGAGGGATAAACAAATCCACGTCGCTTGGCGAGGGAAACAATATTTTCTAAACGATCTACGGCCATTTTTTTGCTCCATCCGGCTGGCTGTCGGCGAATCACAACGGGCGTTGTAATCGTGAGCTAAGTTTACTCGTACGCTCTAATTACTCGTACGCCCCTGGTTCATCGATTGCTCGCGCCAGCACTGGAATCGCTTCCAACTTTGCGCGCGTTGAACTCAGCGCTCTGCGGTATGAACCGACGTTCAGCCATTCGGTGGTTAAAACCCAGAGCGTTGGCTCATCTAAATTCTGGCCAACGGTGCCGCCGATAAAGCCGGCAGCTTCCGATAAAACCGCCTTGACCGCCTCGAGTTCGGCGCGGAATTGATCGGCCTGGCTCAGTGGGAGTTCAAATCTGGCGATCGCGATCATGGCCCCAGCCTAGGGCGCAGGACTATGGAAATGAAAATCATTTTCATTTATGTTATCTTCGGGGTATGAATACCGCAATCGCATTAGCAGCCATCACCGCTCTGGCCACCACCGCTGGTGGATTTCTCGCAATTAAATCCAGGGATCGCCTTCACTTAGTTCTTGGTCTATCTGCCGGACTCTTACTTGGGCTAGTTGCCTTCGACCTTCTGCCTGAAGTCTTTGAACTCGGTACTCAAGAAATCTTTCATGCCCCAGCAGTTTCGGTTGCGCTAATTGCCGGTTTCTTGCTCCTTCACTTCTATGAACAACTATTTGGTTCACATGAACCTGCCGAATCAGATTATGGACATGACCACAAACACTCTTCTAACGTTGCCGGTGCACTCGGTGCACTTGCCATGGGTGGACACGTCTTTCTTGATGGATTAGCGCTTGGTGTTGCATTTAAAGTTAGCTCTGATTTAGGAATCGCGGTATTTATCGCACTCTTGGTTCACGCATTTTCTGACGGCCTAAATACAGTTTCGTTTTTAATTAAGAGTGGCAAATGGGGACGTAAGGGAATCTGGCTGCTCGGTGTTGATGCTATTGCGCGAGTAAGCGGTGCGGCTCTTGGAACCACCTTGGTCCTCGGCGATAATCTGATCGCTATCTATCTCGCAGTTTTCTCGGGCATTGTTATCTATCTTGCGACTTCACATATCTTGCCTGAGGCGCACTCGCTTCACTCTTCGAAGCTGACAATCCTTGCAACAATTCTTGGAGTATTTGTTATGTGGGGGTTGGTCAGTTACTTACATAGCGGAGATACACATTCTCACGGCGGTAAATCAGCTATACATAAAGAAGAGGGCCACCATGAGGATGGTCATCATGAAGAAGACCGCCATGAAGATGTTCGTAATGAAGAGGACCATCATAAAGAAGACCACGCCAAATAATGTCTAGATCCAATCCGAGGGTTCTAAGCACCCTTGAGCGCGCCGGTGGTTTTGCAAGCGCACAAGAGGTTTATCGCTTAATGCAACGTGAGGGTGAAAGCATTGGTTTGACCACTGTTTATCGCTCATTGCAGAGTTTGGTTAACGACAAGATCGTTGATGTTCTGCGCCGCGAAGATGGTGAAGCAATTTATCGCTTATGCGGTGAAGCCCACCACCACCATTTAGTTTGCAAAGGTTGTGGAGATACCGTTGAAATTGAGGGCGGTGCAATTGAAAAATGGGCAAAAGCGATGGCTGAAGAACATGGCTTTCGCGATGTTGGCCATACTGCAGAGATCTTCGGACTCTGCGCTAAGTGCTAGGCCTTACGCCTTACGCTTTCCCACTAGCTACTAAATTCGGCAATCGCTACGCTTTTCCGAATCTGCGATCTCGCTCCGAATAAATCTCGATCGCTTTCCATAATTGTTTTGGCGTCATATCCGGCCATAGGACATCCATAAATACGAACTCGGCATAGACCGATTGCCACGGCAAGAAGTTGCTTGTGCGCTGCTCCCCTGATGAGCGTAAGAACAAATCAACATCGCGCATCTTCGGTGAATATAGATACTTCTCAATAGTTTTTTCAGTGATTGCATCCGGCTTTAACTTGCCGCGTTTTACATCGCGCGCCAGAGCAGTTGTGGCATCCACTAGTTCGGAACGACCTCCATAGTTAACGCACATATTCAAAGTTAAAACTTTATTTTTCTTGGTTAACTCTTGCGCCTCTTCGAGCTCTGAAATTACCGATTTCCATAGACGTTGTGGGCGACCGATCCATTGAATCTTTACGCCCATCTCGTTTAAGCGGTCACGCCGCTGGCGTAGCACATCGCGGCTATAGCCCATCAAAAACTTAATTTCCTCAGGGGTGCGCTTCCAGTTTTCAGTAGAAAATGCATAAGCACTTAGCTCTTTAACGCCAAAACCTATTGCTGCTTCTACTAAATCAAAGAGAACTTTTTCGCCGGCCTCATGTCCTGCAGTGCGCGCGAGTCCGCGATCTTTAGCCCAGCGGCCATTGCCATCCATCACTATCGCGATGTGTTCTGGAACCTCGATCTTCATCGCCACTTTTCCTAAACTCTCTCCACAATCGGCATACTGCGTAACCCACGTTCGAGGTGCCATTGTAAGTAAGCAACTACTAAACCACTAGCCTCACGGCGATTTCTTAACTCACTTGCTTGGGCAACATCCCAATCTCCACTTAAGAGCGCACCAAGTAGCTCGAGGGTTTCAGGCGCAGGTGTGGCACATGCCGATGGGCGACAATCCATACAGACCGAGCCGCCGCCAACTAGTGAAAAGTAACGATGTGGACCAGGTTTTTCACATCGCGAACAATTCGAAGTCGATGGCGCATAGCCACCAATAGCAAGTGAGCGAAGTAAAAATGCATCCAAGATAAGTGATGCGTCATAACGATTTTCCGCCAGAGCTTTCATACCACCGACAACTAATTGAAACTCTTGCAACGCTGGTTCGTACTCTTGCGAAGTAAAGCGTTCGGCAGTTTCCAAAATCGCAGAAGCGATTGTCCAGCGTTGATAATCCTCAGTTAGCGCTTCACCGTAATTGTTGATCGCCTCAACTTGGGTGATCGTGTCAAAGGTGCGACCTTTGTGGAGTTGAATATCGACATGGCTGCCTGGTTCAAGGCGCGCCCCAAATTTAGACATAGTGCGACGAACGCCTTTAGCTACTCCGCGCACGCGACCGTGTTCGCGAGTTAAAAGCGTGATGATGCGGTCAGCTTCACCCAACTTCTGGGTGCGCAAAATAATCGCTTCGTCACGATAAAGGCTCACGAAGGTAAAGGTAGTCAGCGGATAGCGCGATTTATTGCAGACACGACCGCTTTAAGTGAAGCAGTTGTGGTGTTTGGGTCGATTCCGACGCCCCAGAAAACTTCGCTACCGATTGAGCACTCCAGATAGGCAGCTGCTGATGCATCGCCGCCGGCAGAGAGTGCATGCTCGTAGTAATCAAGGACTCGAACATCGACTCCGTAATCTTGCAAGATATTGCAGAACGCGGCGATTGGTCCGTTGCCTTGTCCCGTAAGTTCTTTTACTTCCCCGCGATCAAGAATCGTCACTGTTAAGTGAACATCTTCATTAAGGACTGAAGTTTGAGAAAGACCCTTTAGACGGAAGCGGCCCCATGGAGCGGATTCGGTTGGCAAGTATTCATCTTCGAAGATATGCCACAACGCATCTGCAGTTATCTCGCCACCTTCGGTATCTGTCTTGGTTTGTACAACGCGGCTAAATTCAATTTGATGGCGACGCGGCAGATCAAGATGATGTTCGTGCTTCATTAAATATGAAACACCGCCTTTGCCGGACTGCGAATTAACGCGGATAACGGCTTCGTATGAGCGACCGATATCTTTTGGATCAACCGGCAAGTAAGGAATCGCCCAAGTAAATTGATCTTTATCAACGCCGGCTGCTTGAGCATCTTTTTCTAGGTGCTCAAAACCTTTCTTGATCGCATCTTGATGCGAACCAGAGAAGGCGGTGAAAACTAAATCTCCACCGTATGGATGGCGTTCTGGAACTCGCAGTTGATTGGCATATTCCACGGTGCGGCGAATCTCATCGATATCTGAGAAATCGATCATTGGATCGATGCCGTGTGAAACCAAGTTCATTCCTAGGGTTACGAGGCAAACATTTCCAGTGCGCTCACCATTTCCGAAGAGCGTTCCTTCAATGCGATCTGCCCCTGCTAAATATCCAAGTTCTGCTGCCGCAACACCGGTGCCACGATCGTTATGCGGATGCAGTGAAACGATAACGCTCTCGCGATTTACTAGGTTGCGACACATCCATTCGATTGAGTCGGCGTAGACATTTGGCGTTGCCATTTCAACTGTCGCTGGCAAGTTCATGATCGTCTTCCATTGCGGAGTTGGTTTCCAGATCGCATTTACTGCGTTGCAAACCTCAACCGCGAATTCGAGTTCTGTGCCGGTGTATGACTCTGGAGAATACTCAAATGAAACCTTGGTGCCGGGCACAGTTGAAACAAGATCAAGACATAGTTGTGCGCCATCGGTTGCGATCTTCTTAATACCTTCCTTATCAAGGCCAAAGACCACGCGACGTTGCAAAGTTGAGGTTGAGTTGTAAAGGTGAACGATCGCTTGCTTTGAACCTTTAATCGCTTCATAGGTGCGGCGGATCAGCGGTTCGCGAGCCTGCGTCAACACCTGAATCACAACATCGTCAGGAATCATGTCTTCATCGATAATCTTGCGGACGAAATCAAAATCAGTTTGCGATGCAGATGGGAAGCCAACTTCGATCTCTTTGTAACCCATCTTTACCAAAAGCTTAAACATCGCCAATTTGCGCGGGGTATCCATTGGATCAATCAGCGCTTGATTGCCATCGCGTAGATCGACCGAACACCATTGCGGCGCCTTGGTCATCTGCTTAGTTGGCCAGGTGCGATCCTTAAGATCTACTGGAATAAATGATGAATAACGATGCACTGGCATCGTTGAAGGTTTTTGATCAGGGAAATTCTTTTCTTGCGACATTTACTTGACTCCTAGTGACTTAATTTGCGGGGTTGTGCTGGGTTTTGTCGGGCTTTACCGGTGCGACAAACCCCGCGGCGAGGGGACCGGTTACTTGGCCCCGCCACGGCAGCGAAGGAGGAGGCTGCGAAGTGTCATGTATAAATAGTAACGCGATCCGTCAGATACGAGCAAGCCAGGCTTAAAAGACGTGAACCTGCTCCATAACTTCCATAATCTTTACAGTTTCGGCAAGGCTAAGAATTGGGCTTTCAGTTAGCCCTTTAGCGATGCACTCTTCAACGTGAATTGCTTGATATTGCATGCCACGTCCATCGATTTTCTCTTCGTAAGTGCGCACTAATTGATGCTTGTTATCGTAGATACTAAATGTGGTCTGCTCGAAGAACCAACCATCAATTTCAATACGGCCTTTATCTCCGTGAATTGCCGCGGTTAGTGTGCCGGCCATTGTCATACAAGAGTTAATTAAAGCAAGGCTGCCATTGTTATATTGCAATACCGCAGCAGTAGCTGAATCAACTCCAGTATCAGTCATGATCGATTTTCCGCTCACTGAATCTGGGAAACCTAAAGTGCGAATCGCCATGTGCATTGGATAAATACCTAGGTCGTAATGCGCACCGCCACCTTGTTCACGATTCCAAAGACGCGGCGCTCTTTCTGGGGGAAGGTACTGGCTGTGATCGGCATAGACAAAGTGAGGTGTTCCGATTTCACCAGCAGCGATTGCTGCAAATACTGCGTTCATAGTTGGCAAAAAGCGAGTCCACATCGCTTCCATTACAAAAACATTTTTGCGCTTGGCCGCGGCGTAGATCTCATGAGCATCCGCAGCGTTCATGGTGAAAGGTTTTTCTAGCAGAACATGCTTGCCTGCTTCGATGGCAAGTAGCGCATGATCGCGGTGCAGCGTCTGCACCGTTGAGATATAGATGACATCTACTTCAGGGTCTGCAACCAGGGATTCGTAATCTGGGTGGCGGGTTGGAATATTAAACTTATCGGCGAAGGCGTTGGTGCGTTCCATATCGCGCGTTGCAACTGCTTGAATCTTTAGACCAGCATGACCGAAATCAGCGGCAATTGTCTTAGCAATTCCGCCTGCTCCTAGATAACCCCAACGAAGTGCCACTTATCCTCCAAAAATTAAATTAAATATTTAGACAGGAATAAGTGTATTGGCGAATATCTGCCAGGCAAGGAGTGATTTAGCGACTAGGGAAAGTGTTATGTAGGTGCGCTCTCCACGAAGATAATCAGACCATTTGCCAATCTTTTTATATTGAACAAATTGAACAAGTGCGAATGAGTTAAAGAGAATGAAGATTGTAAAGACGATGAAATAGACGAAGGTTGGCGCCTTATTCTCGCCTGCGCCGCCAATTGCAAAGACATAGAAAACAAGTGCAATCCAAGGAACGATGCCGGTGATGCATCCGAAGATAAATGGAACCCATCCCCCGTTGCCAGGCTCTTCATACTTCTCTTGCAACCAACCAAAGAGAATCATGGATGCGTTGACTCCAAAGATTGAGATCAGTGCGGTGATCTCGGAAATTCCAGTTACTTGGGCAATTAGAACGATCATCACTGAAGAGCTAATTGAATATTCAACCCAGCGGAAGAAGTTGCGGTGGGCCTTTAGACCGGCAATATAGCGAGGAAAGAATTTAGGGCTAACGACAATAAAGTGAGCGAGTGCAGATAAACCCAAGAAGATCGCAACACCAATTGCAAGAGGTGCATCCCACAGAACGATTAGATCGCCGTAGGTGCTTCCTGGAGGGCCGGACATGTATCGCGCGGTGATTGGTAGCGTGAAATCTGATGCGAGAGCAAGAACTGCCACCATCTGTGCCAAGTGAAGAACACCGGCGATTGAATTGATGCGACGTAAACCGTTATCTGTAATCTCTTTAGCCATGC
>JBEBBQ010000090.1:0-3087 GCA_041158325.1 Actinomycetota bacterium
CCAACGTGTGACTGTACCTTCGCTGACACTTTCGCCAAGTGCTGGCATAGTTACTGAGAAAGTCATTGCGTTTTCCTATTCTCTATCCGTGAGCGTGAAGTGGTTTGCCGGCAAGTGCCATATGCGCCTCACCCATTGCTTCGGAAAGCGTTGGGTGGGCGTGAATCAATGGAGCAACATCATCTGCTGATGCTTCCCAATTAAAGATTAGTTGAGCCTCGGCAAGAAGTTCACCGACTCGTGAACCGACCATATGAATTCCTAGAACTGGTCCACCTTTTTGCGAGACTAGTTTTATTGAACCCGCGGTGCGCAGAATCTGCGCCTTACCGTTTCCAGCTAAGTCGTAATTAAGTTCTACAACATCGTAGCCGCGTTCTTTTGCTTGTGCAGTTGTCAGACCTACCGAGGCAACTTCTGGCTCAGAGTAAGTAACGCGCGGAACGCCGTCATAGTTAATTGGACGTGGGTTAAGGCCTGCGATTTCTTCAGCAACCAAAATACCTTCACCGAATCCAACGTGGGCTAACTGCAGCGTTGGGATCAGATCTCCGACAGCCCAAATTCCCGGAACATTGGTGCGGCACTTGTCATCAACTAAAACATATCCTCGATCCATGGCGATACCTTGTTCTTCATATCCCAGGTTGGCTGAAACGGGGCCACGACCAACGGCTACAAGGAGAACTTCAGCGGTAAATGTCTTTCCATCTTCAAGAGTTACGGTGACGCCATCTGCTGTTACAGCGTGAGATTTAAAACGAACTCCAAGTTCGAAGTTGATTCCGCGCTTACGGTAGGCGCGTTCAAGTTGCTTACTAGATGATTCATCTTCAAGGGCTACAAGATGTGGCAAGCCTTCAATAATCGTTACTTCGGCGCCGAAAGATTTCCAAACTGATGCAAACTCGCATCCAATGACTCCACCCCCGAGAACGATTACGCTCTTTGGAACGTACTCCATCTTCATCGCCTGATCAGAAGTGATGACTTTCTTTCCATCAATATCTAAACCAGGCAGAGTGCGCGCGTATGAACCAGTTGCAAGAAGAATGTTTTTACCGGTGTATCGAGCACCGTTGACTTCGATGGTGTCTTTAGCGACCAACTTTCCATGGCCTTCAATAAAGGTGATGTTGCGAGATTTAACTAGACCTTGCAGGCCCTTATGTAACTTTGTGATGACGCCATCTTTATAAGCATTAACGCCAGTCATATCTATTGAGTTAAAAGTTGCGTTTATGCCGAAATGGCTCGCCTCACGCGCGCCATCAGCGATTTCGCCAGCATGGAGCAGGGCCTTAGTTGGGATACATCCGCGGTGAAGACAAGTGCCGCCTAATTTATCTGCCTCGATCAGCGCAACGGAGAGTCCGAGTTGTGCGCCGCGTAGCGCAGCTGCGTAACCACCGCTGCCGCCACCTAAAACTACGAGATCAAAATTAGACACGTCTGCTGACTCCTTCATCACCGAGCGCCACGAAGCGGCTTGCTTTAGCCCTATCTTGCCAGTTCTGGCGCCTGATTACGAAATGGCGGCAGACTCAGCAAGGGCAACCAATGAGCGTAAAGCAACTCCGGTGCCGCCAACTGGCGTGTAGCCATATGGATCGCCTTCGTTATAGGCCGGACCTGCAATATCGAGATGTAACCAAGGTAACTCGGGTGCAATGAACTCCTTTAGGAAGAGGCCCGCAACCATCATTCCGCCCATTCGTTCACCGATATTTGCCATGTCAGCAACAGGTGAATCAAGGGATGCGCGAAGTTCGACAGGAAGTGGCATCGGCCAGAAAGCTTCACCAACCTCTTTTGTTATTGCAAAGAAGTGCTCACTAAATTCTTGGTTATTGGTCATGATTGCGCTTGTGCGGGTACCGAGTGCAACAACTTGAGCACCGGTAAGAGTTGCAACATCGACGATGCCATCAAGATCTTTATTCTCCTGCGCCTTCACCAGCGCATCACCAAGAACCAAACGTCCTTCTGCATCTGGGTTTAGGACCTCAATTGTTTTTCCGCCATACATAGTGATGATGTCACTTGGGCGAGTTGCGTTATCGCCGACCATATTTTCAGCAAGAGGTGCATAACAATCAATTGCGACAGGAAGTTTAAGAAGTGCGATTGCGATAGTTGCTGCACAGACAGCGGCAGCCCCTGACATATCGGATTTCATTGCTTCCATTCCGGCAGCAGGCTTGAGAGCTAAGCCACCAGTGTCGAAGGTAATTCCCTTACCAACGTAGGCGTAGGTCTTGCGCGACTTATTTTTAACCGGGCGATATGAAATTTGAAGTAGTCGTTGCGGATTTGCAGAACCTTGTCCGACGGCAGTAATTCCGCCATATCCCTTTGCCTTCAACTGTGAATCCGTCATGATCGAAACTTTCAGGCCGGCACCAGCACCACCGGCTTTCTTGACGATCTCAGTAAAAGTCTTACAGAACGAGTCTGGAGTTAAGTGACTTGGGGGAGTGTTGATTAGATCGCGAACAATTGCGGTGTAATCCCCAATAATTGCTGCTCGTTTAACGGCCGCCTTTGCCTTTGGATCTTGGGCAAGGGATGAGTGAACTGTTACCGACTTAAGGCTGGGGCGTCGATCACTTAGTGAATCAACCCTAAATTTATTAAAGACATATGCGCCCAATAGCGCGCCCTCTGCAACAGCTCCGACTGCATTTGCTTTCTTTGCTGGAAGTGCAAAGGTGGCGCTGGAATTTCCGGCCAGAGCGCGCGCGGCTGCACCCGCTGCGCGGCGCAGGGTTTCATTATCGAACGTGGCTTTATGTTCGCCAAGTCCAGTGAAGATTAATAGACGCGTACTTGTACCAGGGATTTTAATTACTTCATCGGCCTTGCCAGTTGCCCCCATATCGGCCAAGGTCGCCAAAATTTTCTTTGTATCAAGTGCGATATCGCCACTTTCAATTGTTAGCGATGATTTGGTCTTCTTATGGGATAGCCCAACTACCAGAATCTCATCTTTGATGATTCCATCAGAGAGGTGGATTTTTGTCATGTCAAGCTCCTTACGAAGTAACCTGCGTCGTGGTGACTCGCTACTGAATGATGGTTCTTATC
>JBEBBQ010000091.1:0-2538 GCA_041158325.1 Actinomycetota bacterium
TTGCTCTGGCGCCTTTTACAGCCGCTTCCAATTGGTCTGGGTTAACTTCGCAATTTACGTAGCGATAGTGCAGGTTATTGGCCTTGTAAGAGGCCTCAACCATGGCAACTGTTGGGTTTGAGTCTGAACCTTGTGAAAAGCTTCCAGTTAATTCATGTCGGAAAGATCCGCCGATATCCATGGTCATGTTCAGACCTTACCTTGCAAGTTATGATCAGCCAATGGCCACTCCTTTCTTACAACGCATCGCATCCGCACCTATTTCATGGGGTATCTGTGAAGTACCAGGTTGGGGCGCAATGTTGCCCACTAAGCGCGTGCTCTCAGAGATGACCAGTCTTGGGCTTCCTGCAACCGAACTCGGTGCACCAGGTTTCTTCTCGGATGATTCAGCAGAACTCAAAGATCAACTCGCAGAATTTAATATGTCGATGATCGGTGGCTTTACACCAGTTGTTCTTCATGACAAGTCCCAAGAAAAAGCAACGATTGAAATGGCTCTTACAACGAGTAAGAAATTTCAAGAGATCGGAGCAACGCACTTCGTTTCCTGCCCAGTTCAAACTTGGGATTGGGCCAACCCTGAAGAGTTAAGCAAAGATGAAGTTACGCAATTCTTTAAGATGCTCGCAGAAGTAGATCAGATCTGTAAAGATCACGGCCTTGTACAAGTTGTTCATCCACATTTGCAGACAGTTGTTGAGACTAAAAAAGATATCGATATGGTGGTCGATAACTCTGATGTCATGTGGTGCCTTGATACTGGCCATATGACAATCGGTGGACAAGACACTGTTGAGTTCGCTAAGAAATATGCCAGCCGCGTTGGCCATGTTCACCTAAAAGATGTGAATATGAAATCTGTTCCGCCAGTTCTCTCACGTCAGCAGAGCATCATGGAAGGCGTACAGAAAGGTTTGTTCAGACCTCTCGGCCAAGGCGATGTTCCTATCCTTGAGACGATTCTGGCGCTAGAAGCAGCCGGTTATCAGGGTTGGTATGTCATCGAACAAGATGTGGCAATTACTGGAGCAATGCCAGGAATCGGTGAAGGCCCTATCAGTGGAATGAAACAATCTGTAGATTATCTCCACAACGTTGTTGCACCAGCTTTAGCTAAATAAACAGTTAAATCTAAAGATAAAAGGGGAGTAAAAGTGTCTGATCTACGCGTAGGAGTTATCGGTGTAGGAATCATGGGCTCAGGACATGCTCGCTACTTAACTGAGCATGTGGATGGTGCAGTTGTTACCGCCCTCTTTGATTTAGATGGTCCACGTATGGATGCGCTTGCTAAAGAGCTAAGCGCCAAGTCAGGTGTGGCTATCAACCAACATGCATCAGTTGAGGCGCTAGTAAGTGATGCCAACGTTGATGCAGTGATCATCTGCTCACCAGATCCACTTCACCCAGAACATTTAACTCTGGCAATTAACGCCGGAAAGCACACTCTCTGCGAAAAGCCATTGGCTCCAAAGTCAGCAGATGCCAAGAAGGTTGCTGACCTTGCCAATGCCTCAGGTTTAAATATCACCCTTGGTTTCATGCGCCGTTTCGATCCTTCTTACATAGAGCTTAAGAAAGAGATTCAATCTGGCAAGTACGGCAAGGTTCTACATCTTCGCTGCATCTCTCGTAACGTTAGTTCTCCAACTGCAACAACTCCGATGCTGTTAACAAATGTTGCCGTCCACGAAGTAGATATCGCTCGCTGGTTATTGGGCGAAGAATTCGTTTCTATGTCAACGGTAGCTATGAAGCGTACAAAATTTGCTAACGATCAACTGCAAGATCCGCTAACTGTTTTAGCGCACACCGAATCAGGTGTATTGATGACTGTAGATATCGCAGCCAACAGCACTTACGGATACGAAGTTCGCATGGAAGCGCTCATGGAAAATGGATCTCTTGAGATCGATAACCTCGGCGGAGTTTCAATTTCTTACGATTTCAACCTGCCACCACGTACGCATGGCAAGTTATATGAAAACTGGATGGGTCGTTTTGAGCAGGCTTATATAAATGAACTAACCGCATGGGTTGGATCAATTAAGTCCGGTGTACGCCACCCAGATCTTGCTACAGCAAATGATGGGCTTGCCTCTTCAATTGCCTGCGAACTAGGCGTTGCTTCGCTTAAATAATTAAGCGCAGTTTATGACTGCTGCTGCATAGACCAGAGCGTCCAAATATGTGTGCGCACTGTTCGTGGCTGACGCATGATTTGTACGATCTGGAAAGCAACATCGTCGGCACGTAAGAAGCTAGCCAGCTTTGGTTCGCCCGCTGTACGTCCGGCTTCAATCGCAAACTGTGTATCTGTTCCTGCTGGGCAAACCAACGCTACGCGCACACCCTTTTCGCGAAGTTCGCGATCTAGGCCGCCTGCAAAACCAACTTGAGCATGCTTTGTTCCGGCATAGATTGATTCATCTCCGCCACCACGGAAACCTGCAACGGATGAAACCATGACGATATCGCCAGCTTTCTTGGCCAACATAGTTGGAAGAGTTGCGCGAACAATGTGAACACTACCTT
>JBEBBQ010000092.1:0-10756 GCA_041158325.1 Actinomycetota bacterium
CTCATTTCAAGAGATCCTTTATTAGAGCATGCAGAAGCGCACTTCGTTCTTCGATCGATTTCAGACTTAACCATTCATTAGGCGCATGTGCACCGCCGCCAACTGCGCCAAGTCCATCTAATACTTGTGCACCAGCAGCTGCAGCAAAGTTGCCATCGCTTGCGCCACCGACTTCGGCGCAACCTAGGGGAGCCATGCCAATTACTTTTGCAACTCGTTCTACGCGCTCATAAAGTTCTTTAGTAGATGATGGTTGTAGCGGCGGACGATTTAGCCCACCGGTGACATCAATTCGTGCACCGTTAGTCGTTGCAGCTAAAGATTTAATCGCTTGATCAACGCGTTCTAGCTCTGCCTGTGAAAATGAGCGGGCATCGATTTCTAGCACCGCTAAATCAGGAACGGTATTTGCGCTATTTCCAGAGCTTAAGAGCGTCGGAACAACGGTTGTTCCGTGGGCGGAATCTTCAAGTGCTGATAACTTCAAAATTAAATGTGCAATCTCAACCGTTGCGTTGATACCCTTTTCTGGTTCAAGTCCGGCATGCGCAGCAAGCCCGTGCGCGCTGACCTTGTACATCGCAGTGCCTTTACGCCCGGTTTTAACTTTTCCATTAAGCGATGCTTCGAGAACTAATACCGCTTTTGCTTTGGCAGATAAATCCATAATCAATTTACGAGAAGCAAAACTTCCGGTCTCTTCATCGGTAGTTGCAATAAGTGCAACGCGATCGCCTGCTTCAGAGATTCCCTTAAGAGCGTAGAGCGCTTGAACGAATCCTGCCTTCATATCGAATACGCCAGGTCCGCGAACTACATCACCATTTACTTCCCAAAGCGGTGAGTAAGAACCATGCGGCCAAACGGTATCGAGATGCGCCAAAATTAAAATTTCTGGAGCATCTGATCCCCACCAGAAAACTGGGCGGCCTTCAATCTCTTTTATTTGGGCAGGTACTCCAAGTACGCGCGTTGAAATATCGCTCGCTAAACGAACTACGTTGCGGCAGGCTTCAATATCTTCGCTCGGTGATTCACAACGAACCAACGCTTCTATCGCTGCCAACATAGGGTCAAGTCTGCCGTATTGGTCGCTATTGGCGCTCGTCATATCGCTGCCACACCTGTAATACGAGCAATTCGGAAGCTTTGAACTTCGCCAGTTGCGTGATCGCGGGCAAGAAGTGAGCCAGCCGAGAGTTTTAGCGGATCGATGATGCGATGCGAGACCAGACCGTTGTTATCGGCATAACCAATTGAAAGAGATGTGGCTGGTTGATTCTGCAGATAATCAGTCAAAATATCTAAAGTTTCGTTGGCAGTTGTGCGCGGTAGTGAACCTAGAGCGTTGGATGCAATATTGCGCATCGTGCTTTGGCGATGGCTAGATTTTTCTCCAGTGCGCAGTGCGCGCAGCGCACCTTCTAGTTGAATCTCATCTGGTCGCTCGAACTCACCGATTATTCGTGGCGGACGCGCTTTTGTTTTCGCACGTTGAATACGCGGACCGCTTAACAAAGCGCCTTGTGAATCTTCACCGGCTGGCAGATAACCAAAGCTGCGCAGAATATTCATGGCATCGCCAGCATCGTGTTGGCAGATTAAAACTTCTGGTGCTATTTGGCGCAGCGATAAAAGTTCTAAACGCTTATCGCTCATAATCTGTGCAATTAGTGAAGCATCTTCGCATCTGATAAATGCCGAGGTATTTCCAACACGCAACTTGCCGTGCTTCTTTGCAACATCTGCAATTAAATATTCAAGTGGTTGTGGCATTGGGGTCTTAGAAGTCTTCTTTAAAAACGCTTTTATCTCATCGCCACTGCGGCCATGATCTAACCCGCGGCGAATTGTTGCTTCGCTAAAGCGATAAACAGTTGCGCCGCCGCGACTTTCAATCTCTGCCAAGATCGCAAGTTCTTGCGCGATCTCATGTTCCAGCGGCCCAGGTGCAATTGCCGTGTGATCGCTCTGAATAAGAATGTGATCAACTGGCTTTGGAAGATCTTCGTTAATGCTTTCGAGTTCGCCACCTTCCAAAAACTCCAAACCATATTTAGAAATAACTCCTTGGCCAGTTATTCCAAGCCATTCTGATTCGCGCAGAGTCCATTGCAAATACTCTGTGGGAATACCGTTGCTGCGCTTAGCCGGCATATGCCATCCCGCCAGCGCTGCGAAAGAGTTGAACTCAGGTGCCACAGATGGGTTTTCAGCAAGTAAGCGAAGCGTTAACTTTCGGATCGGCGCTGCAGATACGCGATCTAATTCGGGGCCAAGTGGTGCAACGTTCTTGCTCTCATCTTTACCAACTAGGCCACTTACTCGAGATGTAATTAGCCATGCGGAAACCAAGGCTTGCCATTTTGCTGATGGAGTTTGCATCAGCCAGATATCAAATTGAGTTGTCGGAAGAATTCGATCGTCAACATCAATGGTTACTAACCCTGAAAGATAAGCAACCTCTGCGATAAATGCCGCACATGAAGTATCAACTCCAAGATGTGTTGAAAGCACCTTCAAATCGCGAACACCTAAGCCACCTGATCGAAGCGCATCGGCGGGTTCTTGCGCCCAGAAGTTTAAAACTTCTTCGGTCCATCTTAAGAAGGTGGTGATATTTGCCATCGCAGCTAACTGCACGCTCTTTAGATCGCGCTTCTCAGTCTTTAGCGCAGGGGCTTGAATTTGCAGATCTCGATGTAACTTGCCACCTCGAAGCGCTAAAGCAACTTCGCGCACCAATAAAACAGTCTTGGTATTTGCGGCAACCACGAAGTTATTTTCAAGTAACCAAGCAACGCCAGCGCCAGGCTTCTTTACATCTGCAACGGTTCCACGCGGTGGACCCCAGACCATCGCCTCCAGCGCTTTCTTAGCGGCAGGAGGCGCTTCATCTAACTTCTTTAGATTTAACTTAACAACAGTGTGCGGACCAAGTCCTTGAATTTCATTGCCCAGAACTTCGCGAACGGTGGTCGGAATATAGAAACCATCTTTACCCTGAAAGATCAGTCCACGTTCAAGCAGACCCGGAAGAACAAAGAGCGCTGCTTTATCGGTTAGCGCTGCAATGGTTTTCTCTGTAAATGGTTCTGCGGAGATCGCACATGCCTCAAGTACTTGATATTGCCAAGCGTTTAATGCATCAATAGCGCGCGCCAGGCTCGGAGCGGAAGATGCGCGCACTGCAAGCGATGCCACATCAGGTGGAACAGGTGTTACTAAATCTGGGCGATGGGCAAAGAGTGAAATTAGGGCAGCGTCATCCAAGGTACGTAAGTAATCTGCAAAGGAGCGCGTTTCCATAACTTGCCTACATTACTGGCAAGTGGCTGCTTCGCGCGAACTGTAAGAGTTATCTGGATTTTCTGCGCGGAGTTAGGCGAGTTCCCAGCCAGGCAGCGCGTGAGACAAGTGGGCCGAGCAATCTATTTAAAAAGCGCATCCTGCGGAAATCATGGATCGGCCAATTTTCCTTAAGTGCGCGAATTCTTAACTTTGCATCTGGATTAATTGCTGATGGGTGCCCAACGGTTTGAAGTAGAGGTAGATCGTTGTGGCTATCGGAGTATCCAAAACAATCTGCCAAGACAAAGCCACGCTCTTTAGCAATCTCTTGAATCGCTATCGCTTTCTCTTTTCCGTGCAAGAGCGGACCGTTCATCGCACCGGTGTAATGGCCATCGACTATCGCCGCCTTGCTGCCAAGTGCGCCAGTAAACCCAAGTCTCTCGGCAATCAAAGTCGCCATATCTTCGGGAGCTGCCGTGACCAACCAAACTTCAACGCCATCGTTTAAGTGCGCCTGTGCAATTTCAATTGTTCCTTCCCAGAGAGAAGGAGATACGTACTCGTCATATATATCTTGCGCTACGGCACGAATATCAGAAACATTATGTCCGCCGATAAAGTCTTGCGCCGATTTTTGAAAACGATTTATCTCATCTTGCTTTTCAGTCCCTGTTAATCTAAATCTCAGGTTGGCTAGTACAAATCGCGAAATATCTGATTTAGTGAAGAAGCCGCGTTGGTACATGCCGCGGCCCAGGAAGTAAATTGTTGAGCCACGAACCAAGGTGTTATCGACGTCAAAGAACGCTGCGCGTCTGACGGTGAGTGACATGTCACTACCCTAGCGATTTTCAGCGCTATTTCTCATTAATCGCATAGTCACCGGACGCTTTATGCTTAGCGCTATGAGTACAACAGTTCACGTAGCGCGCCACGGTGAGGTGGAGAATCCTGAGAAAATTCTCTATGGACGCCAACCTGGTTGGAGACTTTCAACTCGTGGGCAGCAAATGGCCGAAACTCTTGGCGAATGGTCTAAATCAATAAACCTTGGTGCACTGCATGTTTCACCGTTGCAACGTGCACAAGAAACCGCTGCACCAATTGCACGTGCGCACGGTATCGAGATAACAACTGATGAACGTTTAATTGAAGCGGCCAACATCTTTGAAGGAAAGAGTTTTGAACTAGGAAGCGGAGTTCTAAAACACCCATCATCTTGGCGCCATTTATATAACCCTTGGAAACCATCTTGGGGAGAACCATACGAAGAGCAGATCAATCGCATGCTCGCCGCAGTCTTTGCTGCACGCAAAGCAGCAAACGGTAAAGATGCAATCGTGGTTTCTCATCAATTACCGATTTGGATTCTAAGAAGCGCGATCGAAGGTCGATCCCTGTTACACGATCCAAGAAAGCGAATCTGCACTCTCGCTTCGGTAACCAGCATCCATTTTGATGACGAAGGCGTTATTTCAGGGTTGTCCTACTCTGAACCAGCCGGACATTTACTGCCCGAGAAGAAATAAGTAATGCGCAAAAGACTTTCTGCTCTCGCACCACTTTTGATCATCGCTTTTACTTTGACAGCCTGCGGTGGTGGAAGTTCGGTTGCAGAAGAAAGTTTTATTGAAGGTAGCGGCGCAGTTACCAATATAAAGTTAGAAGATCGTAAAGCAGCGCCAGCGCTATCGGGAATGACGCTTACTGGTAAAACTTTTATCTTCAACCCCGGCAAGGTAGCGGTAGTAAATGTTTGGGCTTCTTGGTGTTCACCATGTCGAGCTGAGATTCCAACGCTCATTGAGCTATCCAAGCAATATCCCAACGTGCAATTCATGGGGATTTTAACTAGAGATAATCCAGTTAATGCTGAAGCTCTGGCGCGTAGATTAAATATCCAATACCCAACATTTATCGATGATGCGCTCTTACTTGGCTTTAAATCTACCCTGCCCGCAAATGCTATTCCTTCGACGGTATTGATCGATAAGAACGGAAATGTCGCTGCTCGAATCTCTGGTGAAGTAACACTTACCTCGCTCAGCAAGATAATTAGAAAGCTCGAAGCAGAATGATCGATTTCATAGTTGATCAACTACTTGGTGGCTATCTCCTTGCAGCACTTCCCTTTGCAATATTTGCCGGGCTAATCTCTTTTCTATCTCCTTGCGTACTGCCGTTAGTTCCGGGTTATCTCGCCTATGCGGCAGGTTTTTCAAAGTCGCGCGGTCGAGTTTTCTTAGGATCAATCCTCTTCGTTGCAGGATTTAGCGCGCTCTTTATCTCTTACGGTGCGCTCTTTGGCGGCATTGGTTCTGAAGTATTTGCACGCGAAGAGTTGATCACCAGAATTCTCGGCGCCTTAACAATTTTCTTAGGTTTGCTATTTATGGGTGTATTTCCCATGGCGCCAACTTTCCACCCACGGATTGCAACAACTGGCGGCCTAGTCGGCGCTCCCGTCTTGGGATTCCTATTCGGAATCGGTTGGACTCCATGTATCGGACCTGCACTGGCAACAGTACAAACATTGGCATTTCAAGAATCAAGCGCCGCCCGTGGTGCGATTTTATCTCTTGGATATTGCATCGGTTTAGGTGCGCCATTTATCGCAACTGGATTGTTCTTAGATAAATCCGAGAAGTTGCGTAAGTTCTTAGTTAGACGCGGTGATTTGATTTCCAAGATCGGTGGAGTTCTTTTAATTCTCATCGGAATCGCGCAATTGCTTGGTCTCTGGTCAGATTTGATGGCCTCACTTCGTTCTGTTATTTCAGATTTTGCGCCGGTGATCTAATGAGTAGCCAAGTAGAAGTTCCAGAACTCGGCGCAGGCGGTTTAGCGCGCTTTGCCTGGCGCCAGTTAACAAGTATGCGCACTGCGCTGATTCTTTTGATGCTCTTGGGTATAGCGGCTATTCCAGGTTCGTTAGTGCCGCAACGTAGCCAAAATCCAATGGCGGTGCGCCAATACTTTATTGATAACCCGCAATTAGCGCGCTGGATAGATCGCTTCTCAGGCTTCGAGGTTTATTCATCGCCTTGGTTTAGCGCTATTTATATTCTGCTCTTTATCTCTCTAATTGGTTGCGTTCTACCAAGGTCGATCGAGCACTTCAGAGCGATGCGCGCTCTGCCACCTGCAACTCCAAAAAATCTTTCACGTATGGAGTTCTTCTCTTCTTTCGATGGCGATAAAGCTAACTTCGATAAGGGCGCCGCTTGGTTAAAGCGCAAGCGCTTTCGAATTCGCCACGAAGATGGAGCTATTTCCACCGAAAAGGGTTACTTACGCGAAACTGGAAACCTTTTATTCCATCTTTCACTTATCTTGATCTTGGTTGGCGTCAGCTTTGGATCACTCTTTGGAATGCGCGGTGAAGCGATCGTTAACGAAGGCGAGAGATTTATCAGCGTTCCGACTTCATATGACACCCTGTCATTTGGAAAGTTAGTTAATGAAGATGTAATCGATCCATTTATTATTGAAGTTGAAGATTTCCAAGCAGATTACGATCCAGTTACGGCAGCTCCAAGGGATTACACAGCAAGAGTTCGGGTAACAAATCCTGGTGAATCAAGTTCTGAAGAAAAGATATTAAAAGTTAATAGCCCGCTCACATTTGGAAATACCCGCGTTTACCTGCAAGCCAATGGTTATGCACCAATCGTCACAGTACGTGACACTGCAGGATTTGTGGTTTTTCAAGGGCCGGTTACCTTCTTGCCGCAAGATGGATTTCTAAAATCGATTGGTTCGATAAAAGTTCCTGATGCGCGACCACAACTTGGTTTTGTCGCAAGTTTCTTACCAACATATTCACGCTCTGCTGTCGATGGCGGAATTTCACTATTTCCTGAAGCGCTAGATCCAAGACTGCTATTTTCTATTTGGGAGGGTGACCTCGGTTTAGATACCGGAATCCCACAATCTGTTTATCGTATTGATACTTCAGAGATGTCTCGGATCGCCCTTAGCTCACTCAAACCAGGTGAAACCTTTAACTTCAGCGCTGGATCAATCACCTTTGAATCATTTGTTCCTTGGATAAATCTGCAGATAGTTAACGATCCCGGCAAGGCATACGCGCTCTATGGCGCTATCGCCGCAATCCTTGGCCTGCTCGCATCGCTCTTTGGAAGACGTCGTCGCATTTGGATAAGGATCACACCTTCTGGAGTTGTGGAAGTAGCAGGGCTAGCCAAGAATGGTGCTCCAGGGCTTGAAGAAGAACTTGCTTTGTTAACTGCGCATATGAGAGATGAGAAGTAATGCAAACTACTTGGGCATATATTTCTAATTACTCTATTTATTCTGCGATGGCAGTCTTCGCACTCTCTTTCTTGGCGCACGCCTTTGAAACCGCTTGGGCGGTTCGCTCACCAGAGCTCGCCGATAGCGCATCTGGCAATACTCTTAATAGAACTTTCGATTACACCCGAACCGAACGCGCCGCAAGAATTGCAACGGCGATGATGGTTTTAGCTTTTCTTCTACTGTTCGTCGGCGTAGTCGCACGCGGACTTTCTAACGGCCATGTGCCGTGGGGAAATATGTACGAATTCTCAATCACTGGCGCGCTGGCCTTTACTGGCGCATATCTAGTCGCGCTTCGTAAACACGACCTGCGTTGGCTTGGACTCTTTATCTCAATTGCAGCTTTGTTAACTCTAGGAACTGCAATTACTTTGCTTTATCGCGATAGCGCTCCTTTAGTTCCAGCGCTGAAATCAACTTGGTTGGTAATCCACGTTATCGCAGCAATTATTTCAGGCGGAGTCTTCTTACTTTCCAATGTAATTGCTGGAGCATTTCTTTACTTGGATTCAATGGAGCGACGTGGTGGACGTAAGCCTTGGGCGAAACGTCTTCCGGAATTAGAGACTTTAGATCAACTTTCATATCGACTTGTTGCATTTGTCTTTCCACTTTGGACGTTCTCGGTAATCGCAGGTGCAATTTGGGCTGAGAGCGCATGGGGACGTTATTGGGGCTGGGATCCAAAAGAAACTTGGGCCTTTATTACTTGGGTTGCCTATGCCGCATATCTACATGCGCGCGTAACTATTGGTTGGCGTGGACGTCGCGCAGCATGGCTCTGCTTATTTGCCGGCTCAACATTTCTATTTAACTATGTATATGTAAATGTTTGGGGAACAGGCAAGCACACTTACAGCGGGCTTTAAGCGCTAGTAATTAAAGGCGACGCAGGAAATCTGGGTCGTCATCCGGCGGCAAGATGCGGCGCTTAGGTGGACGTGGCCCTTTATCTTTGCGGACACGACCAACGATTAGATAAGCGATCGAGCCAAATGTTGAGAAGAACAAAATGATTAACAGCCAACCCCACTTAGGAAGTTTCTTAATCTGAGTTTCATCACGCCTTGCGCAATCAATAAATGAATAAAGTGTTAACGCAAGGGAGGCGATAACTATTAGCGCTTGAAATCTGAGCATGGGTAGAGTCTAGCGAAAGTTAGAGAACTAGGCCGAGTGCAAAAAGGGCTGCGAAGACAAGTTGCACCTGCCCTGTTTTTGCAAGATATGGAATCAGCGCTGCGCCGCTAGCACCCGCCCAGATCGCCTTAGCCAAGGGAAGAGTTAGCGGCAGAGCCAGCAGTGTTAGTAGCGCAAATGGCTGAAAGGTAAGTAGCGCGAAAAGGTGAGCGGAAATCAGAAGAGATATGTAAAGGATGCGCGCACCTTTATCTCCCAGGCGCACTGCCATAGTGCGTTTTCCAACTAGTGCATCCTGAGCAAGATCTCGTAAATTATTGATAACCAGGATTGCACATGAAAGCGATCCCATCGGAACTGCGATTAAAAAGATCTCTAGGTTTAACTCTTCAGTCTGCACAAAGTAAGCACCAACCGTTGCCACGATTCCGAAGAATAGAAAAACAGAAATCTCACCTAACCCGCGATAGCCATAAGGATTAGCGCCGCCGGTGTATCCCCAAGCTGCTGCAATTGCGAAAGCACCAACGGCAATCAACCACCATGAACTTTGAATCGCTAATACAAGACCGGCTATCGCTGCGACAAAGAAAGATATGAAAGCAGCGTTCTTAACAGATTTTGCAGAGGCAAGCCCGCTGGCGGTTAAGCGGATTGGACCAACGCGTGAATCATCGGTGCCACGAATTCCATCGGAGTAATCGTTGGCGTAATTAACACCTACCTGTAACGAAAGGCTAACTATTAGCGCCAGTAAAGCTGCAACTGGCTGCCAATCTTGTCTGGCATATGCCGTTGCAACAAGCACTGGTGCAATTGCTGCAGCAAGTGTGCGCGGGCGCGCTCCGATAACCCATTTATTAGCCATGGTTTACCTCTGCCGCAATCTGCGCGAGTTTGCTGCGATCAATCTTGCCAAGTGAGGTACGTGGAATTTCAGATAGATAGATGAAGTTCTTAACCTTGGCTGCCCGAGAAATTTGTGAGGATAGATATTCATTAATCGCGGATTGATCTGGCTTAACTTCTCCAGCAATTGCTAACTGCAGCGATTGTCCCCATTGTGAATCTGCAACTGCAAATGCCGCACAATCAACTCCTGAGAAAGTATCTGTAATCAACTTCTCAACATGGGCGAGCGAAATATTTTCACCGCCTGAAACAATTACATCATCGCTACGCCCGGTGACAACCAATTTGCCATCTTCAATGTGGCCGATATCTGTTGTAACCAGATATCCGTTACGAATGCGCTCGTTCCAAGCCTCTGGTGCATTTAAGTATGTTGTTGCCAGAGATTTACTTGCGATGGAAATAACACCAACTTCATCAATCTCAAATTCAGTTCCATCAAGGGGTGTGCCGTCATAGATACAGCCACCACAAGTTTCGGTCATTCCGTAGGTTTCAATCACGTTGATACCGGCGTTACGTGATGCTTCGCGAAGTTCTGCCGAAAGCGCTGCGCCACCAACTAAAACCGCCTGCGCTGAGATCAAATGCTCAAGCAGATCGCTGTCACCATTTAAGGCGCGAAACAACTGGGTTGGAACAACGGCAGTGAAATCAGCAAAAGGATATTTACCACTAACTTCACGTGCATCAATCGGAACAGTTCCGAGCTCCATACTTCTGACCAAAACATTGATTCCAGCGATATGCGTTAGTGGCAACAAGAGCGACCAGATCTGACCTGGCTTTGCACCAACAAACTTATTTGCGCTCTTGGCACTTTCTAATAGCGCACTTGCCGAAAGCCCAACTTCTTTAGCTTGGCCGGTTGAGCCGCTGGTATTAACGATCAGAGCAACGCGTTGCGGCGCCTTTTCGACAGAAACCGAGCCGAGGGATATCGCTGGCCCATCGGAAACCAAGGCTTTGGCAAGGCGCGCCATTAACTCGGCGAGGTCCCACGTGGGATCTATCGCACGAATCTCTCGTTGTGACGTCTGCTCCATTGCACGCGTAGGCTATCGCTCGAAGTCGAAGATGGAGGAATCGT
>JBEBBQ010000093.1:0-3141 GCA_041158325.1 Actinomycetota bacterium
AATTAGGGTTGGCTTAACCGCACCTCGCAAAAGTTGTGATTCATTTGATTGAGTATCAGACATGGCTCACACTTTCTGTAATTCGTAGCGATTTCGATTTACCGCGGCTAAAGAAGATCGTAAATGCCAACATAGCGCCTGCAAATATCGCCGCAACCCAAAGTGGAGCAAATGCTGAAACGGTTACAGGAAAAGCGATTGTTGCTGTCCATAAATACATAATCGCTGCGGTGCGGATTTGGGTATTTCCAGCGCGCATAATGCGGTGATGCAGATGTTCTTTATCTGATGAGAAAGGTGATTTACCGGCGCGAAGGCGGCGGAAGATCGCCAGAGTTAAATCAGCAAGTGGGATCGCAAGAACTGCAAAGGGAAGCAATAAGGGAAGAAGTGCAGGTCCTAACTTCTCTTCGCTAATTGCATTTGGATCCACTTGGCCAGTTAGCGTGATTGCAGATGCGGCAAGCATGAGACCTAAGAACATCGATCCCGAATCCCCCATAAAGATGCGGGCAGGATGAGAGTTATGTGGCAGAAACCCTAGGCAAACTCCGATTGCGATCGCGGTAATAAGTGATGGCGCACCTGCACGGTTAAATCCGTAAACAACTGCCAATAAATATGCGAAGGCGAAGAAGGCTGAACCTGCGATGGCAACGATTCCGGCGGCTAGGCCATCTAGGCCATCAATAAAGTTAACGGCGTTAATAGTTACCAGAACGATCAATACCGTTAACAATTGGCCAACGCTCGGCGGCAACATAGTTACGCCATTAATCGGTAACCATAAAATCTGAATTCCGTAGAGCAACAAGATTCCGGCCGCTAAAGCTTGGCCTGCTAACTTGGTAATCGCATCTAGTTCGTAACGATCATCTACCATTCCAAGCAACACTAAGAATGTTCCGGCTAAGAAAATTCCTTGCGCATCGTTGCCGAAAGATTTTCCAACGAGTTCTAGATTGCCAACGATTAAGAAGGTTGCTGACATGGAAAGCCACATTGCAAGCCCACCCCAGCGTGGAGTAGGTATGACGTGAATATCGCGCTTTCGAATCTGTGCAACTGCACCAAAATGTAGAGCCCATTTTCTTACAAAGGGTGTGATGATGTAGCAGAGCGCTGCTGCAAGTAAGAGCGTTACGAGATATTCGCGCATGCGCTAATTGCTGCCCTTATGCGGTGTAGATCGGAAAACGCGCAGTGAGTGCGTGTACTTCAGATTTGATTGCCGCATGAGCCTTCTCGTCATCGGTCTTGATAGCGCGCGCGATAAAGGATGCGATCTGCTGCATCTCTGCAACGCCCATTCCTTGTGTTGTTGTCGCAGGAGTTCCAACGCGAATACCGCTTGTGATACCTGGCTTTTCTGGATCGAAAGGAATTGAATTCTTATTCATGACAATGCCAGCAAGACCACAACGCTCATCTGCAACTTTTCCAGTCACGCCAGTGCTGCGAATATCCATCAGCGCTAAGTGGGTTTGGGTTCCACCAGAGACGGCGCGCATTCCCTCTTTTTCAAGTGCTGCAGCAAGTGCTTGGGCGTTAACAATTACATCCTTGGCATACTTTTGATAGGCAGGTGTTGCACATTCGGCGAGCGCAATCGCTTTGCCCGCAACCGCAGACATGATTGGGCCACCCTGCATGCCAGGAAATACTGCTTTATCTATCGCTGCTGCATGCTCGGCCTTAGTCAAGATCATTCCGCCGCGTGGTCCGCGCAAAACTTTATGCGTTGTGAATGAGACAACATCTGCATAGGGAACTGGTGATGGAATCGCTTTACCAGCAACCAGTCCGATGAAGTGCGCAGCATCTACCCACATGATCGCTCCGACTTCGTCACAGATCGCGCGAATCTTTTCGAAGTCGACAAGCGATGGGTAGGCAGTTGCGCCAGAACAGATCATCTTTGGTTTAGTGCGGATCGCGATATCGCGTAGCTCGTCATAATCAATTAACTCGTTATCTTGGCGCACACCGTATGACTCAACGTTAAACCACTTTCCAGAAAAGTTAACAGGTGAGCCATGTGTTAGGTGTCCGCCGTGAGCAAGAGACATCGCAAGGACGGTATCGCCTGGCTTGGTAAATGCTTGATAGACCGCGACATTTGCGCTGGCTCCTGAATGCGGTTGCACGTTTGCATGTTCTGCACCGAATAAAGATTTCGCGCGATCGATCGCAATTATCTCTGCCTTATCAACTTCTTCGCAGCCACCGTAATAACGCTTGCCTGGATAACCTTCTGCATATTTATTGGAAAGGGTTGAACCAAGGGCTGCTAAAACTGCGCGCGATGTGAAGTTTTCAGATGCGATTAATTGAAGATTTGTCTGCTGGCGCTTTAGCTCGGATAGAAGAACTGCTGCGATATCTGGATCTTGTTTGCTAAGAAGTGCAAAATCCGGGCCATAGAAAGTCTCTGCGCTCATGCGGGCAAGCCTAAGCCTTACGGCGCAGAAATGTCGGGTGCGATCGCTGTGATTTGCTCAGCCGGGATCGCCCCAACGCGCACGATGCGGGCTGGCTCGCTATCGCCCGCTACAACCGTGGTGGCTAGCCCTTGGGCGATTGGGCCAATCGAAAAGATTGCAGCGACTTCGAGTTCAGTGAACTTTAAATCAGTTGGATCAGTAATCGGAGAATGACCTGCCGGGGCTGCAGAGGCCACTGCAAGTGGTCCGTGCATCTGGGCGAGTTGCAAAATGAAATCTGCACTTGGCACGCGCACGCTAAATGAATCTAATTGTTGGCCATCACCTAAATCCCAATTGAGTCCACGTTGCGGCTTTAAATTAATAGAAAGTTGTCCTGGCCAAAAATTATCAATTAACTTTCTCACTGGTTCGCTAATTTCACGTGCGATGCCATCTGCCGCAGCGCTGGAACCAATCATTACTTGAGCAGAAATTCCAAGTTCATCGCCACGAAGAACATGCAGTGCACGTACCGCATCATGAAAGAAAGCATCTGCAACAAGTGCATATGAGCTCTCAAGTGGAGCCACGATTACATAACCATCTTTAAGTGCGGCTGCCGCGCTGGCTAAGTGTTCACTTAAAACTCCCGAATTAAGATCGATCGTTGCCATAGCTGTTATTTTCTCACCGCAGATGTCCAACGTGGACGATC
>JBEBBQ010000094.1:0-3084 GCA_041158325.1 Actinomycetota bacterium
GGTTAAGTGCCGCAGATTCGCGAATTGTCACAACAGAAGGTGGCTCGCTGGAAGGAAGCTACGGAATTGCCATTGCTTCAACAATTCCAGTAATCAAATGGCACCGTTTAGAACTTGGAAACTCAGTAGTCGGAATGCCATTAATTGTTCCAACTGAAAGTGAGACAAGTAGCAAACCAAAGATTCGCGCTATCTATGTTCATGATGAGCCGCGGCTAGCACTTGGTGCAACGCTAGCCAATGGTTGGACTGTGTTTAATACCCATCTTTCGTTTGTGCCGGGCGTTAACTTATTCCAGCTAAAGAAGTTAAAGCGTTGGGCGCTAAAGATTGCGCAGGAGACAAATACCAAACCGCTAATACTTGGAGATTTGAATCTGCCGAAGAACTTGCCAGTTGCGGGATCGGATTGGAAATCGCTGATTCAGCAAAATACTTATCCTTCATGGGGCGCCAAGATCCAATTTGATTACCTGTTAACTCGCGGTGCAAATACCCAAGTTAAAGATTTAGGAACAATTGCAACAGGAATCAGCGATCACTTGCCGCTGCGTGCAGAGATTAATTAGATCCAGTAATTAGCGCGATCAACTGGGTTTCACTCAAGAGATCTGCTGGGCGATCAGTTTTGCTAATTGGTACATAATGGAATGCCGCCGATACAAGTGCTGGATCGATTCCCTTTAACTTCGCCCAAGCTAAGCGATAGACCGCAAGCTGCACCGCCGCAGATTCACCGAGCGTTGTTGCACCGGTCTTCCAGTCGATAACTTCAAAGCGGCCATTGATTTCATAGACCGCATCGATGCGGCCACGGATCAAAACCCCGCCTAAAACAGCCTCAAATGGGACTTCGACTGCAACAGGTGATCGGTTGCCCCATTCGGATGACAACCAACTTTGCTTAAGTGACTCGAGTGTTTGATCTGGTTCGAGTGGATCTAAGAAATCTAAATCTTCATCATCAAAGAGCGTTGCTGCGTTGAAATGGTGTTCGATCCATAAGTGGAATGCAGTACCGCGACGCGAGTATTGATCTTGTGGGCGCGGCATTGGGCGGCGAATCGTAAGCGCTAACTCTTCAGGGTCTTTATGAAGTGCGACGAGAGTGGATGTCGAAAGTCGTGGTGGCATTGGAATTTCCAGAACCCCGTTGATACCTAGCGCACGTTCTTGGATTAGTGCTCGGGCATCTTCAATCCATGAGACAGTTTCGATATCAACTGATTGCGCAGTTGCTAGATCAAGTGGCGCAGCGTTCTTGACAAGTTCCACTTTGGTGTTAAATGCCGAACGATTATCACCGAGTGGATCACGCGGCCAAATACCGGTCAAGGGATTTTCTAGCGCTGGATTCTTGGCATCTTTATCAGGACGCGGTACTTCGCTGATGATCTTGCCGTGTTGCTGTGCAACTAAAGCAACTTGTTCAAAGATCGTGGATGGTTCGACCCAATCTTTGCCGTCGCGATACCAAGATGTTGTTACAATTAAATGGGTGCGGGCGCGAGTAAATGCGACATAACCTAAACGAATTTCTTCTCGGGTCTTTGTTGCCTTGCAGATATCGGCGTAATTGGTAATTTCTTTACCGGCATCAGAGTTCTTAGTGGCGCCGTTAAATGAGAAACGTGGAAGTTCTAGATGGTCACCACGTAGATGGAATGGAATATGGCGTTCGTTGGTGATCCAGTTATCGGGATCGTTCTTATTTAGACCAGGGAAAGTTCCTTCAGCAAGACCTGGTACTGCAACCACATCCCATTCGGCGCCCTTAGACATATGAACGGTGAGGATCTGCACAACATCGCTACGGACCTCTGGGGCCGCTGATTTCAGGCCTCCTTCTTCCTTGCCTGCGATATCCAGCCATTGCAGGAATGAATTAAGCGTTCCGCCGCTACGTGCAAATTTTCCAGCTTCATCCAGGAAGCGATCGATGTGGCGACGACCAGAACCTGTGCCATCGCGAAGCATTACTTCAGTTTCTAGACTCAAGTAACTTTCGATCTCATTTATTAAATCGGTAATCGTGCCGCCAGCGCGAGAGCGCAGACGACGCAGGTCGGATGCAAAGTTAACTAAACGTACATAACCGATCTCGGTAAATGTGGTTTTATCTGCGCCACCAATTTCATCCAAGGTGTCTATGAGTGATCCTAAGAATTGATCGTCGGCTTCAGCTTGTTCAGGATTGCCGGCCGCAATTTTCTTGATCAGTGATTTACTTTCTGCACGGGTGCCTTTTGCGCGGTTACGTGAATAAGCACCGAGCGCTGCTAAATCTTTTGCTCCCAAGTTAATTCGTGGTCCAACTAAGTGGCGCATTAAAGCGGCACCGGAATCCGGATCTGCGATAACACGGAGCATCGAAACTATGTCGGCAACTTCTGGAACGTGGATTAGACCACCAAGACCAAGGACTTCAACTGGAATATCAGCGGCTCGAAGTGCACCTTCGATTGTTGCAATTTGAGAGCGCTTGCGAACGAGGACTGCAAAGGTAGAACGCTTTTCAGCAGGTTTTGCTAGCCGTGCTTTATCAAACCAAAGCGATGTGAAATATTCGGCAATTGCAGTTGCCTCAAGATCTAGATTTTCAAATACGCCGCAAAGTAGCTCGCCATCGCCAGCTCCTGGACGTGGCGTAAGTGGTGGAACATCTGCGCCGCTTTCACGACGAATCTTTTCGGATACAACGTTTGCCAGTTCCAGAATCGTTTTATCGTTTCGGAAAGTCGTTAGTAGCGAATATCGCTCAGCGCCGGTGTGGCCAGCGCCCTTAGGGAAGTACTTTCCGAAGGAATTAATAGTGCCGGCAGAGGCTCCGCGCCATGTGTAAATTGCTTGGCATGGGTCACCGACTGCCATAACAGGATGCCCGCCACCAAAGAGCGATGAAAGCATGCGTACTTGTGATTGCGAAGTATCTTGATACTCATCAAGTAAGACAACAGAATATTTTGCGCGCTCTAGCTCGCCGATATCTGGAAATTTAACGGAGATATCTGCAGCCAATGACATTTGATCATCGAATGAAAGTTGACCGGATTCTTGGCGGCGCGCAATAAATCTTTCAACCAT
>JBEBBQ010000095.1:0-18784 GCA_041158325.1 Actinomycetota bacterium
CCAGCATCTTCTGAACTCGCGAAGGTAGATAAGAGTAGGCATAAATTTGACCGTGCGGATGAGAAAGAGTTACGCCAACTTCTTCACCGCGATTTTCAAATGGTGCGATGTGATGGATATATGGCTCCTGCGAAAGCTCGCGCACCCTGTCGATCCACGCCTCAAGCAGAACTCGAACGCGTTGCGGAGTTAAATCTTTAAATGATCCGCCATGGTTGTCGGTAAAGCAGATTACTTCGCATTTTCCAGCAGCGGTGCCAGCATCGGTTTCGGGTCCGACCATATCGGGGGCCGCCCAGTCGCCTTCTGGTTTACGAAGTGAAGGGGAGCGATTATCAAAGACAACTACTTCATAATTTGTATCGGGTACTTCTGTAAGTAGTTCACCTTTAGTTGGACACAACGGGCACAACTCTTTCGGAGGCAAGAAGATTCGCCCTTGTCGATGCGCCGCCATTACAACCCATTCGTTGAGCAGTGGATCGAGTCTTAATTCGCCGATACCTGGCTGTTCTTCTTTAGGGCGTTGATCTTGTGCTGTGCGAGATTGACCTTGCGAGTCGTAATACCGAATAGTGCGTCCATCGGCCATCGCTAAGTTATTGCGAATGACTCCAGCGCTTAGCTTTTTCTGCTCGCTCATAATGGGTTAACTCTAATCCTTAACGGGTGTGATTTAGCGTTAATCAACCCAGTTAAAGGTCCGCTCCACCGCTTGCTTCCATCGCGCTGCACCGATGGTTCGGGTTTTCTCATTACTTTCTGGGTGCCATCGCCGATCTTGCCGCCACTGCGATTTAACTTCATCAGTTGATTGCCAGAAACCAATCGCTAATCCGGCTGCATATGCCGCACCTAGAGCTGTAGTCTCGGTGATTAACGGTTTAACAATGTCGATGCCCATTACATCTGCTTGTAGTTGCATACATAGTTGGTTAGCAGTGATGCCGCCATCAACTTTCATCTCTGTCATTGCAATACCGCTATCAGCGACCATCGCTTCCATGATCTCCATAGTTTGATAGCAGATCGCATCCAAAGCAGCGCGCGCTAGATGGGCTTTAGTCGTAGCGCGAGTTAGCCCAACAATTACGCCTCTTGCATCGCTGCGCCAATAAGGAGCAAATAAACCAGAGAACGCGGGAACAAAGTAAATTCCGCCAGAGTCTTTAACCTGCAGCGCAAGACCTTCAATTTCAGATGCCGATGAAATTATTTCGAGTTGATCGCGGAGCCATTGAATAGCTGAACCAGTCACCGCAACAGAACCTTCCAGTGCATACTGCGCAGGCTGGTCACCAAATTTAAAGCAGACCGTTGTGAGCAAGCCGTGCTGAGAACGAACAATTTCTTCACCCGTATTTAATAGTGCGAAGTTACCAGTGCCATAAGTTGTCTTCGAACTTCCCTTTTCAAAACACGCTTGCCCGACCATCGCCGCATGTTGATCACCAAGAATTCCGGCGATAGGAATTTGAGCGCCGAATGGCCCGGTCTTTGACGCTTGGCCATAAACTTCTGACGAGGATTTAATCTCGGGTAGAACTGCTAAGGGAATATCGAATATCTCCAACAGTTCTAAATCCCAAGCCAGTGTCTCTAGATTCATCAACATTGTTCGTGAAGCATTTGTAACATCAGTTATATGTAGGCCATCCGAAAGATTCCAGACAAGCCAAGAGTCGATCGTGCCAATCCGCAGATTTCCTGCCGCTAGGGCCTGCTTAACTGCCGGAGCGTTATTCAGTAGCCAATGAATTTTGCTCGCTGAAAAGTAAGGTGCAATCGCTAGGCCAGTACGACTAACCAAGAGGTCTTTCTCCACTTGGCTAAGCCCATTTAAGAAATCTGCGGTGCGAGTATCTTGCCAAACAATGGCCGGATGAAGCGCCCTACCAGTTTGCGCATCCCAGGCAACGGTCGTCTCGCGTTGATTGGTTATTCCTAAGGCCTTAATCTCCTCAGCGCGAATTCCCGCTTTCGTGATCGCTTCTCTGATAACTGTTTGCGAGTTCTGCCAAATTTCATCAGCGTCATGTTCAACCCAGCCCGACTGGGGAGTGAATTGCTGATGTTCTTTCTGAGCGAAAGCAACAACCGCACCCAATTGATCAAAGATCATGCAACGAGTACTACTCGTACCCTGATCAAGACTGGCTATATATGACATATCCTTAAGCCTATAGTGAAAGTTTTACCAAGGGTAGGGCGGGGGAGAGATGTTTAATTCGCAGTTTAATCCTGCACAACGCACCTCTGCCCTCAAATCTTTAACATCGGAAGAATTTGACGTTCTAATAATTGGTGGAGGAGTAACAGGTGTTGGCGCAGCCCTTGATGCAGCATCACGTGGCTTAAAAGTTGCCCTGGTAGAAAGCCAAGATATAGCAGCAGGTACTTCAAGTAGATCTAGCAAATTGATTCATGGCGGACTTCGATACTTAGAACAATATGACTTCAAATTAGTTCGCGAAGCCTTACACGAGCGTGAATTAATGGTCTCTACATTGGCGCCACACCTTGTAAAGCCGGTTGGATTTTTATATCCACTTCACGAAAAATATCGTGAACGAACTTATGTTGGTGCAGGGCTTGCGCTATACGATGCGCTTCGAGGATTTCAACGTGCTCTTCCTTGGCACAAACATTTAAGCGAAAAGAAGATTGCCGAAATTGCACCTTCACTACGCAGCGATCTTGTCAACGGTGCAATCAAATATTTTGATGCTCAAGTAGATGATGCTCGCCATACTCTTACTATTGCCCGCACTGCGGCGCGTCATGGTGCAATCGTGGCAACGCGCGTGCAATGTGAAGAATTAGTACGCGAAGGAAAGCGAGTTGTGGGCGCAAAAGTTCGTGACCTTAACTCAGGCAAGAAGATTACTGTCAGCGCCAAGGTAACTGTTATGTGCGCGGGCATCTGGAGCGATGAACTCCACGAAAAATTTGGAATCAAACCGGGGTACAAAGTGACCATGAGCAAGGGTGCGCATATCGTTCTTCCCAAGAGTGCGATCAATGCAGACGCTGGAATCATTCTTAAAACTTCCGTCTCCGTTCTATTCATTATTCCCTGGGCAAATAAATGGATTGTTGGAACAACTGATACTCCATACGAGGCTGATCGCACGAATCCGGTGGCAACGAGGGAAGATGTTGATTACATAATCGATCAGGCAAATCGCGTCCTTAACCCGAAGATAAATGCAGCCGATATTCTCGGCGTTTATGCGGGCCTGCGTCCATTGGTTGCAAATTCTGCAGGTTCTACAACTACAAAGCTTTCACGCGAACACACCGTAGATCGACCAGTGCCGGGATTCGTAAGTATTGCCGGCGGTAAATACACAACCTACCGAGTCATGGGTAAGGATGTAATTGATTTGGCGGTAAATGACCTACGCCGAATAGTTGCCGAATCGGTCACCGAAAAACTTCCAGCGGTAGGCGCCGATGGTTTCTTCGCTTTAGAACAACAGAGCGCACAATTAGCCGAATTGACTGGACTATCTAAATCAACAATTAGCCATCTGTTAAATCGTTACGGATCCCTAATTAGTGACATATTTGAGATTATTGCGGAAGATAAGAAAATGGCAGAGCAGTTATCGCCAGATCTTGATTATCTAAAAGCTGAAATACTTTATGCAGTCACTCACGAAGGCGCACAGTCTGTGGATGACGTGATATCTCGTCGTACACGAATCGCATTTGAATCTAGCGACGGCGGAGAATCACTTGCTCCAATCGTTGCTGCATTGATAGCCCCAGTACTGGGATGGGATGCTGCAACCAAGAAGGCTTCGGTTTCGGAGTACACAAAACATTTAAAGAATGAACGCGCAGCATTGGGCAAACTACTTACTCGCACTCGCTAATTCTTTATCTGATTCCTACAACCGTCAGTAGCTGGCTTCTTTGTTGGTGAAACTGTTGGCTTTGGAGTCGGCGTTGCCAGATTTGGATCTCCTGGCAGAATCGACAGAGTAATCGGTGATCGACTTTCAGCATGAGTACCTGTGGCATCCAAGAATCCGATTCGTCCATTCCAAGTACCCGCCGGAATACCTTTAATTGTTAACTTCCAAGAGCCACTAGTTGATCTCACAACAGTTTGTGTTGGCTTAGGATCAATCGGAGTACTTGAGTTAACGTAGAAGCGAACCGTTCCAGTTACGACAGGTTTTCCATCTGGGCGCGTCACATCAACTTCTAGAGTTACCGGTTTATCGCTGGTTGAGAACTTTACGTTCTTATAGACCAAAGTACTTGTTTCATTCTTTGGCATTTGATCGACAACTTCAGGAAACCAACTTCCCTTGACTAAATCTAAGAAAGCACTTGGCTCTCCACGGAAAACATTTAAATCAAGGCGCGTTCCGGGAACTCCATATTTAGGAGCAATTCCGCAGGATGAGTATTGCCAAATGATCCATTGCGATGAGCAGTTTGCCGCCGTCCACGAGTGAACGTAACAACCGCCTTCTTTAAGTCCAGGTTGCCCAAGTGGATCTGCGGGATCAATTCCATATTGCGCTAACCAAAGCGGGTATTGGCGCAGTTCATCATCGCGAACCATCGCACCTTCGAGGAAGCTTGGGTATGAGTACAAAATTGGCAGGCGATCGGTTTTCTCACGTAATACCTTTAAGAAAGTTTTCGCCCAGAGCGTTATCTGCGCCTTTGGTAGATATCTGGCACAAGTCTTTCCAGAGAGACGGACGCAGTTATTCTCTAAATCAAGAGCGTAAGGAAGGTCGCGATCGTTGTAGCCGCCGAGTGCTTGAAGTCTCCATAGAACCTTCTGCGCTTGAGTTTGCGCATCAGAAATAACTTCGGCATCTGTCTTTACATCTGGCAAAACCGCATAATGATAAAAGCCCGTATACAGTCCGGCTGCTTGCGCTGCAGGCCGATCCATAATTACGTATTTCAGCGCCAGCGCATCTGCATCATCTCGGGTATCTGATGCTTTAATCATTACAAAACGCATGCCGGCGCTGTATTTCTTTACGAAGTCAATAGGTGCGCCATTTGGATGTTGCCAACGGCTCACATCGGTGCCGTGAATGCGCCCACCAGGACCGAGTTGATCGATCATTACAGTTGATGCTGCATTCGAAATTTCAGGAACTGACCGAACCGTTATTTCGCGAATATTTGAGTAGACAGTCTTTGAACCAAGCCGCACCTTTGCACGGTATTTAACTTGAGCATTGAGCGCTGTCGCAACAGCTACAACTTTCCAAGTGCCGACTCGAGCGGTTCTTGTCGAAAATCTTGTATCTTGCCATTTACCGTTTAACTGGATCTGTATCTCTACCATTACCGATGATTTAGCAGGCTTCAGATTTCCATAAAGCGTGACTACCGGTTCTTCTCCACCTGGAGTTTGTAGAACGGTGAGGCTCAACTTAGAAGTTGCAGCGTTAGTTGAAACTGTTTGAATTGAAAAGAGCGCAAGGCTCATCACTAAAACTGAGATAACTTTTTTCATACTAGTTCCTCAATTTCGATTGTGATATCCAGAACCGCCTGAATCGAGGCTTTAAGCGAGTTCTCCAGCTTTATGCGTGCGGGAGAGTATTCATGTCCGCCAGAGAATTTGCGTGCGTCGGAGAAATCTAATTTCAAAGTAGTCCCATCAAATTCAGCAAGGCGGGCATCGAAATATGCGATCCAGGCGATGCGATCATGAGACTCAAGATGATCTAAAACATCGTTCCACTGGGCCCGAAGTTCGGCCAAATTAAGGGAAGTGGACATGGCACAAACTTTAGTGGTTGCGCTAAACAAGTAAGAGCTAGTGGCGCGGTGCGCCGATCCATTTGAAGTACTCACCCGTTAAAACAACACGCAAATTCTGTGTCCTATCTGGGAGCACTCTCAGATGTTGTGCGATTCGGGCAACTATCTGCTCTACCGATTTTTCACTGACAAAACGTACCTTTGCGATCTCAGAGTTGCTTAACCCCTTAGCCAATAAGCGGAATGTCTCAATCTGAATATCTGTGAATTCATTGAGAACCGAGGTGAAGGAGTTTTCATGCAGAGAACCATGGCTATCTACCCAGGACATTTTCTCTTTGGCATCAACAGCGGCGATTGAACGAACAATTGCATGGCTAACAACAGAGAGATCAGCAATCGACTTCTTCAGAATGATTTGCGAACCTTGGGGAATCTGCTTTTCCAATAGCCCAAGAAGCCTTAAATCAGGGCAGGCAGTCATTAGAACGACGCCAAGTGAGGAATTAATTTTTCTAAATTTGTTTACTAATTTCAGAGCTTCGGCACCGGCAAATTGGAGATCAATTAACACAACTTGAGGAGAGAGAAATTTATATAGGTTGTCTGCGATTTCATCAGTGCTTGCTTCTGCTACGACATTTATGGACTGCAGACGAAGCGCTGCGCTAAGAGTTGCTAACTCAAAAGCATCATCGCTTGCTACAAGAACTGTTGGAGAATTACCCACGCCTCAAGGTAGTGCATGCGTGATAGGTGGGTGATCTCAAAGATTAAAAGAAGTAGAATTAAAAAAAATCTGGGGCTAGCCCTACTATATAAATTTTCTGATCGCTTCGGGAATAAATTCAATAATTGATGTAGCAGAAATAGGGCTATCCTTAGATGCTAATTGTGCAGCGCTATTGTGTATAAATGCACCGGTTGCGGCTACTCGAGCTAAATTATTTTGATCATTCAAAATCTCGATGTAATTTGTGGCAACAATTGCGCCAATAATTCCCGCTAATACATCACCACTTCCTGCTGTTGCTAACCATGGAGTTGCTTTAGGTAGTTCAATTAAAATTTCATTATTTGCAACGTAGGTAACAGAACCCTTGAGCAATACCGTTACCTTCAATTCTTTTGCGGCCGTAACAGCCCACTTCTTTGGATCTGCTTCTATCGCCTCGGAAGAGACCTTGATTCCGCGCTTCATGAGCAGTTTTGCGAGTTCGCCGACGTGGGGAGTTATCAAAGTGGGTTGTGTTAACTTGCCCGCCCAATCTAGAGCGCCCGCATCGAGAACGGTTGGCACGCTCTGTGCTTTCATCAAAGTAAACCAGCGATGGCGTAGCCAAGTTGTGTAGTCACTAAATTTCTTCTCACTGATACCTGATCCAACTAGCCAGGCATCTACCTTTCCGGGCTGAACAATTACTTCCGGCGCCGCATGAAGTACTAGGTGGGCAAGCCCGGAAGAGCTATGAAAACGCAATACTCCTAAGCCAGTGGCAACCGCTGCCTTGGTTGTCAGCACCGCAGCACCTGGATACTGGGCCGATCCTGTTATGGCGCCAAGGGTTCCGCGCGAATATTTATGATCCAATTCGCTTGGAATAACTATCTGTTTCTTGCAATCTTTAGCGGTCCACTTCTGAATCTTCATGAGCCATATCCTATTACTGATTGGCGAAAGCCAAATTAGCAAGTATTGTCACCGCTATGGAAAAAGTACGCTGGGGATTTATTGGTGCAGGCTACATCGCAAAGTTAGCGCTCCATCCAGCGCTACTTAACTCAAAAGATGGCGAAATCTATGCCGTAGGCGCAAAAGATCGCGATAGAGGGTCAGCGCTTTCTCCATCAGGTTTGGTTTACACCGATTATGAAGAGTTAATCGCAGATCCAAAGGTCGAGGCAATCTATATATCTCTTCCAAATTCGCTGCACATCGAATGGTCAATTAAAGCGATGCGTGCAGGAAAACATGTCCTGTGCGAGAAGCCGGCTGCAATGAATGTTGCAGAGTTAAAGCAGGCAATCGCCGTTGCAAACGAAACTGGACTTATCTTCATGGAAGCTAGCTGGAACCGTTGGCATCCGCGCACTCTTCGCCTAAAGGAAATTGTTGATTCAGGTGCAATCGGTGAAGTTAAAACTATTCGCACAGCATTTACTTATGATGGTTTAGATCCCTCAAATATTCGCGCGGTTTACGAACTCGGCGGTGGTGGACTTTACGATCTCGGTCCGTATTCAGTTGCTGCTCCAATTTGGTTGATGGATTTTGCACCTGTGAGCAATATAAAGACTGATGTTAAGTGGCATCCGGGTGGATGCGACGAAACCGTTACAACATCATTTGATATCGGCGGCGCACATGCAGAAGCGCTAACTTCAATGAACATCCCAAATACTCTCTACTTCGATGTAGTTGGCACAAAGGGGCGCGTTTCTATGACCGGAAACGATGCCTTCAACTCACATAACAAAGCCAGCACCTTAGAAGTTGAAGTCGACGGAAAGGTAACCGTCGAAAACTTTGCCGCCTGCGATCCTTATCAATTAATGGCAGATGCCATGTCGCGCCGAATTCGCGGGGGAGAAGGTTGGTTGATGCCTCATTCCGACTCAATCGCATTTGCTGAAGTATTTGACCGAGCATTTGAGGTAATGGGACGCCCCTAGTTAATGTCTGCACCGCTCTGGAGTCCCAGTAAATCCAATAACCCCGCGCTCATTAAATTAAATGAGCTGGCTAAGGCGAAGGATTACTTAGAACTCCACAAGTGGTCGTTGGATAATCCAGATCAATTTTGGAGATTTGTTGCTACTGATTCAGAAGTTGTTGGCAATCTAGGTGAAACGACAATCTCTGGCGCTGGTTTCTTTAAGACAGAATTCTTTCCAGATGCCAAGTTAAATGTGGTCGAAACCTTACTTAAGGGAGATCCCAACCAAATAGTTATAACTGAGATCTCCGAATCCGGAACGCGCCGTACCTTTACAAGAGGTGAAGTAAGCAAGCGAGCAAACCAAGTTGCAAGCTCGCTTTTAAGCGCCGGCGTTGTAGAGGGAGATGTAGTTGCGGCCTGCGTAGCAAATACCGCCGAAGTAGTTTGTTTTGCGCTAGGTGCGCTCAAAATAGGAGCAATCTTCTCGAGCACTTCAGCAGATTTCGGTGCTGCAACGGTTCTAGATCGTTTTCAGCAGATATCACCAAAGGTGCTTTTAGTTACTACAGATTATGGTTACAACGGCAAGGAGATTGATTGCCTAGAGAAGATAAGCGAGATCGCTTCTGGGTTACCTTCCTTACTTAAAGTTATCGCCATCGGTTTAAAACCCAGCCCCTATCTCTCTTTTGAAAATTGGATTAGCACTTGTGATGGAAGTGAAGAGATATCGGTAAAGGGTTCCTTTAACCGTCCTGGATTTATCCTCTTTTCATCTGGAACAACAGGAAAGCCAAAGTGCATTGTTCATAGCGCAGCAGGTGTATTGCTAAAGACTTTGAGCGAGCAGAGATATCACCTAGATATTCGTGGCGGCGATAAAGTCTTTTACTTCACCACTTGTGGCTGGATGATGTGGAACTGGCTGGTTGCATCTTTAGCAACTGGTGCGGGCATCGTTCTATTTGATGGCAACCCTATGTATCCAGCACCAGAAAGACTCTTTGATATTGCAGAAGCGGAAGAGTTGACCTTTCTTGGCGTTTCAGCGAAGTACATCGATTCAATTCGAAAAAGTGAGCTAACGCCAAAAAATTCACATAACCTTTCCAAGTTAAGAACAATTGCATCGACTGGTTCACCGTTAAGCCACGAGGGTTTTACTTACATTTATGAATCAGTCGCACCTACGGTTCATCTGGCATCAATTTCCGGCGGCACCGATATCTGTGGCTGCTTTATGTTGGGGTGGCCGGAACTTCCAGTATTTGCTGGACAGATACAAGTGCCTGCACTCGGCATGGATGTGCAGGTTTTGAACGCAGATGGCACACAAACCAAACCTGGAGATAAAGGCGAGCTAGTTTGCGCCAATACATTTCCGTCTGCGCCCTTGTTCTTCTGGGGAGATATTGAGAATGAGAAATACATCGCTTCTTACTTCGAAAAGTTTCCAGATATCTGGACCCATGGAGATTTTGTGGAGCCGACACTTGAATCTGGTTACATCATGCACGGCAGATCAGATGCGACCTTAAATGTTGCAGGTGTGCGAATAGGAACAGCTGAGATCTATCGAATCACCGAGGAGTTTGAAGAAGTTCTCGAAAGTTTGGCGGTTGCCCAAAAATGGGATAGCGATACGCGGGTAGTTCTATTCCTTAAGTTAAAGCTAGGTTCAGAACTAACAACTGACCTTTCCGATCAGATTAAACAGGCGCTAAAGAAGAAAGCGAGCCCGCGCCATGTGCCGGCGCTGATATTGCAGGCGCCAGATTTTCCTAGAACAAAGAGCGGAAAATTGGTGGAGCTAGCTGTGACGAGAGCGGTAAACAAAGAGTCAATCGATAACTTGGGTGCGTTGGCTAATCCAGATTCGCTGGAATGGTTTAAAGACTTAAATCTTTAACTTTCTCCCAAGTACGTGAGCTCCAAGAGTTAATTAGCGCCTGCTGCACGCTGACCACATCAACTGCCTCTTTAAAGCTTTGTCCAAACTTTGTGCCTTCAGCAATTGATTGCATAAATGAATAATCTTCAATCGCAACTAGATCTTCGAAGCCAATCGCGTTTGCTTGACCTGGCACGAAAGCGCCGTGGAACGGGAAGCGGTCTCCACCATAGATAGTTGTGTAACCAGTGTTTAGCGAAGTACCTAATTCGTAATACTGAAGTTCATTTATCTTCTCCAGGTTCCACATCAGCGAGCCTTTAGTGCCATAGATTTCAAAGGCGTTCTGGCTCTCTGGGCCAACCACCGTGCGGCTTACTTCAAAGGTTCCGGTTGCGCCGTTTTCAAATGTGCAGAGCATTGATGCAAAGTCTTCGTTTTCAACATCGCCCTTTGGATCAGTTGCCTTACCACGCGAATAATGCCCCGCGTTACCAGTTGGCATTGGACGTTGCTTGATTGTAGTGTTCTGCATTCCGACAACTTCTGAGATTCCACCAACTAGGAACTGCGCCATCGAAACGCTATGGCTAAGGATGTCACTCGACACACCATAACCTGCATCGGCTAACTTAAATCTCCAAGTTAGTAGGCCTAGTTCATCACTGCCATACATACTTAAAAAACGACCGCGGTAATGGGTAATTTCGCCGAGTGCGCCACTTGCAATTAAATTCTTGGCATGAAGAACTAGCGGCGCCCAGACATAGTTGTATCCAACGCCAGTTGGAACGCCAGCAGCAGTTGCTAACTTGTATGCCTGCACTGTCTGTTCTGGCTTTCCACCAATTGGCTTCTCGCTAAACACTGCTTTGCCAGCTTTAGTTGCGGCTTCAATCATTGGCAAGTGCAACATATTTGGCGCAGTCACCCAAACTGCATCTACATCATCGGCGGTTGCTGCTTCCATCCAATCGCCGGTTGCGCGCTTAAATCCATAGTTTGCAACTGCGCTCTCTTGGCGCGCTGGATCAACATCTGCACAAACTTGCAAGACTGGTTCAAAAGAGCGATCAGGAAATAGTGAAGGAATGCGAAGCGCAGAACGTGAGTGCGCCTGTCCCATCCAACCTAACCCAAGGACGGCGATACGGATCTCTTTCTTCATTTCTTAACCTTTCCATTGGCGGAAGTGATTGGGCAACGTGGATCTTGTACTTGGTCGTTCCAGGAATCGCGGATCCAATGATGTGCTGGATCATCACAGAAAGCCATGCTGCGTTCTGGTGCAGGCCCGGCCATAACGTTTAAGAAATACATTGGATATTCAGGTGAGGCAATTGATGGGCCGTGATAACCATGAGGCACAACATAAGTATCTTTATCATGCAGCGTCACCGTTTCATCGACGGTTTGATCGACGGTGTAAACATGGAAGAAGCCAACGCCTTCGGGATCTCCGTGATCTGACCCCTCTTTACCGATCTGGAAGTAGTAAACCTCTTCGTTAATTGTTGGACAGCCCGGGAATTTATCGTGGCGATGTGGAGGCCATGATGAGAGATTGCCACCGGGGGTAAGGACTTCACAGACGAGAATCTTGTGGCACTGCGTAAAGCTTGTTGGAGTTGCGATGTTATTTACCTGGCGAGTTGCCTTACCTGATCCACGTACTTCAACCTGAACTTGTTCGGCGGGTGTGTAGCAAACTGGGAATTTTTCACTTGCTTGCGCGGTAAGAAGCGCGATCTCACCAGATGTCCCACTAAATGAAACCTTTGAACCAACGGGGAGGTAGATCCAATCTGAAACAGCTGCAAATACGCCAACTCGGCCCTTTAGAGTAAAGGCTTGACCATCAACCGAAACAGATACGTTCTGTGCTGAAAGTGGAAGTAGAACACCTTCGCGACCTTTTAATTCAACGATAAATTCCGATTTAGTTGCGAAGTTATAAGTAAAGAAACCGCAGTATTCCCAACCAGCATCCTGAGGCGTTAAGGAAATTTCGTGTTCATTGGTTTTGAGAGTGCCTGCAGGTTTATACCAATTACTCATCTTCTATCCTCTTCTCACCATTTGCGCAGCACGGGCGACTGCAGCTTCTACATCTAACTCATCGCCAAACAGTAATGCGCGTCCTGGCACTAAGCCGCGGATATTTGGAACCTTTAGCGCGTTATCCCATTTAGCAAAGACATCTTCCCAATTACTGCCGGGATCTCCACCTAGTAGCAAAATTGGGCAGCTTGTTGCTGCAGCGACTTTTTCAGGATTGGTTGGTGCGGGAATCTTCAACCAGGTAAATGCTGAAGATGAGCCAAGTCCAGAGGCGATAGAAACTACTTTGATTAACTTCTCTTCGGAAGGATCGAGTACGGCTCTGCCGTTTTCATTCTTGATATAAGGCAGCGGTTCAATCATTGATACCAACTCAAAATCTGCGAGTTGTGTTGTTACCGCTGCAACCATCTCAATGGTCCGCGCGGTTCCAGGATCGGTCTCATCGATGCGCAATAAAGTTTTTCCGCCATCGAGCCCCATGCTTCGAATATGTTCGGCGTCATAAGCGGATAAGCGATCATCTAATTCCCAGGAAGCGCCAATGATTCCGCCACGGTTCATGGTTCCTATGGCAACTTTTCCTTCAAGCGCTCCAAGCCATGCCAACTCTTCGAGAATGTCTGCACTAGCCATGACGCCATCAACGCCAGCGACTGCTAAGCCTCTAATCAATTTATCTAGCAAGTTATGACGATCAGCAATAGCAGTTGGATTAGCGCCTGCTGCGATTATGCCGCGCGCTGTGTGATCGGCTGCGAGCAACATCAAGCGCCCATCTTTACCTGCAACGCTACGGCGCGATCTCTTCTTAAGGGCAAGCTGGAAAGATTTAGGGTTATTAATGCGCGCCTCAATTAGTTCTAGGTAACGCTTTTGCTCTAACTTCACGGCTTGCTCCCCATCTTTTCAATGAACTCTTCTAAAACTTCTAATGAGGGCATGGCATCTGCGCACATCAACTCACTTGCCAAGTACGCCCCGGCTGCATTGGCAAATAATCCGATCTTTTCTAACTCCCACCCGCTAATTAACCCATGAATCAGCGCGCCACCGAAGGCATCGCCAGATCCCAGACCGCAAACCAATTTTATCGGAAGTGGTTTGATCACATGAGATTGATCTTTGGTAGCAAGCAGAACTCCATCGCCACCCATCTTTACGATCGCCAATGAGATTCCGCGGCTAAGCAGATCATCCGCTGCTTTCTTTGGGTCTGAGATCCCGAGGGCAACTTCGCACTCAGCGATATTTCCGATTGCAATTGTGCATTGAGAAAGCGCACGCTGCGCAGCGACTCGAGCTTCATCTCTGCTCTTCCAAAACGAGGGACGATAATCTAAATCAATAATCGTTTCTTTGGCGCGGCCTCGGACTTCCAACCAATGGAAAATACTTTCGGCAGTAGTTCCGTGTGAAAGCGCACAAGCGCTAACCCAGAAGTTCTTAGCGCTCTTCAGGGCCTGGTCATCTATATCTGAGACAACAAGTTGGGTATCAGGTGCCGATGGTTGGCGGTGGAAAATAATCTTGGGATCTTCGGGTGGATCTTGAGAGGCGAGAACAACAGGCGTAAGTCCACTCTCGGCAACTTTCACAAAACTTGTATCTACTCCAAAACTTTTCAGCTTATTGACTACAAACTCACCCAGCGGATCTACGCCAACTTTTGTGACGATGGCGCTCTTATGGCCAAGTTTCGCTGCAGCCACGGCAACGTTTGTTGGAGACCCACCAATTGATTTTTGAAAAGTCTGCGGCTGGCTAAAGGATGTGTTTATCTGCTCCGAGAAAAGATCGACGCTTATTCGGCCCACGGTTAATAGGTCGAGAGCGGTTGTCATCATTTCCTAACTTAAAAGAACGGGGAGCGCTTCATTATTTATAGCCCAAACTATATAGTGAAGGTCTTACTAAGCGGAATACGGAGTAGTCCAGCACATGAGAATTGCAGTCATTGGTGCTGGTCGTATGGGTGCCATTCGCGCTGAAGATTTGATCTCGGGCGGAGCTGACGTAACTCTTCTTAACCGCAGAGATAATGTGGCAAAAGAGTTAGCCCAAAAATTAAATTGTAATTCAGCAGAATATGCGGATCTGCTGAAGTTAGATTTTGATGGATATGTAGTCGCAACTGCAACAAATTCACACATTGCCATCTTGGATCAATTGATTCCTCTCGGAAAACCAATCCTTTGCGAGAAGCCGATCTCACTTACTGTCGAAGAGACAGATTTAATTATTGATAAGTGTAACAAGCATGGAACAGAAATTCAGGTGGGGTTTCAGCGCCGCTTTGATCCACCGATTTCCATCGCCGCAAAGAAAGTTTCTGCGGGGCAAGTGGGAACTCTCTATGCGATACATATGTATGCACACGATCACCAGCCCTCTACCCTCGAATTTCTAGAAGGTAGCGGCAGCATTTATCGTGATTTACACGTACATGATTTCGATCTTGTTAGATGGATTACTCAGAGCGAGATCAAAAAGGTCTATGCAACCCAGGCGGTTCGCGAACATCAACAGTATGCCAAGTACAACGATGCCGATGTTTCTTTAATCTCACTAACTACAGAATCAGGTGTTCAGGTAGCGATTACCGGCACCCGACATAATCCAGTCGGTCACGATGTCCGTTTTGAAGTATTCGGATCAAAAGACTCAATTGCGGTAGGACTTAATCTCAAGACACCTATCCATGACATTGAAGGCGAAATCAGATTCAACGAAATCAGATACTCCGGATTCATCGAGCGTTTCCGCCAAGCATTTGCTGAAGAATCTCGCGCCTTCATTAAATTCGTCGAAGGAAAAACTTCAAACCCATGCCCACCAATTAACGCGCGCCAAGCTCTGCGCGTGGCCATTGCTTGCGAGGAATCAATTCTTAGCGGTTCTGCAGTAGAGATCTGATAGAAACATTATGAAATTTGTGGCGATTGACTGGGGAACTTCATCATTTCGGGCTTGGCTGATTGAAAATGATCAAGTAAATGACCAAATTGAAACTGACAAAGGTGTAAAAAACTTCACCTCTGGCTCGCATGTGTCTTACCTAGATGAGGTCCTAAGAATCTGGCAGAGTAAATACGACTTTATAGTTTCTATCGGAATGATTGGATCTAATATCGGGCTTCACGAAGTTACTCCCAGCCCGCTGCCAATCGATCTAACAAGCTTGAGTAATTCACTATTAAAGGTGCCTGACTTCTCGCCAGCACTTTTCATCGTTCCTGGTGCTTCAAAACCAGGTGATGTGATGCGCGGTGAAGAGTCGCAATCGTTGTCTGCTGGCGTTGCAAATGGATTGGTGATTTCACCTGGAACTCATAGCAAATGGGTGGAGATCAAAGATGGAAGAATTACAAATTTTCAAACGCATCTGACCGGAGAGCTCTTCGAATTACTTAGAAATCACAGCACTCTGACTAAAGCTACTCAGTCAACCAAGAAATTAGATGCTTCGCAGGATTTCATGGAAGGGCTTAACGCTGATAGCTCGGATCTACTTCATCAATTCTTTTCTATTCGAGCTAACTGGATTCAAGGTAAGTCCGAAGAAGCATCAAGAGAGTATCTATCAGGTTTGCTTATTGGTTCTGAGATAAAGTCGGCCATGAGAAGTTTCCACGCCAACGAAGCGACTCTTGTAGCCTCGAAGTCTCTGGCTGAGATTTACATCTTTGCCCTGGCACACTTTGGGATTACGGCAAAGGTTGTTAATGAGAGAGCGCTAACTGATTTCTTTGTTGAACTAGCAAAAAAGGTGGAACTCAAGTCATGAATCAAATCGATCAACTACTAGGCAATTTAAAGAGCGCTCCGATAATTGCAATTCTACGAGGAGTATCTCCAGATAAAGTTTTAGGAGTTGGCCAAGCACTCGTTTCCGCCGGATTCAGAGTTATTGAAGTTCCGCTGAACAGTACAGATGCATTTGCTAGTATCAAAGCGCTACGTGATCATCTGCCAAGTGATATTACCGTTGGCGCTGGAACTGTTCTAACTGTGAGTGAAGTTGATGAAATAGCCAAGGCGGGTGCCGAGATATGCATTAGCCCAAATTTAGATTTGGAAGTTGTGGCGGCGGCGCAAAAACACGGATTAATTTCCATTCCAGGAGTTGCAACCTCATCTGAATTCTTGGAAGCCTATAAATGCGGTGTAAGGGTTATGAAGTTATTCCCCTTCACCAATCTCGGGGTTCCATTTATGAAGGCGCTCCAATCGGTCTCTCCTAAAGATGCCCACTTGGTACCAGTTGGTGGAGTTTCTATTGAAGATACGGTTGAACTTGTTAGGTCGGGCGCTCTCGCGGTCGGTATCGGAAATTCACTTTACGATCCGAAGATATCAAACGAAGAATTTATTGAGCGCTGCGCGAGTGCAAAGAAGATAATCTCAAAATTCTAATTGAAATTCCTAGTAACGAATTTGGACGCTAGTTTATCTTCTTGAATCCTGGCGGGCACTTCGGAGCCTTACTGGTAATGGTCCTAGTTATTTTTCCCTTTTTGCAGGATATTGACTTCGCTAACGCAGGGCGCGCCGAAGTAAGAACCGGCTTTCCTGGAAAGGAGATTGAAATCTTGTTAACTGAGTAAGTGAAGCCTGCTACTTGGAAATTTAGGTAACCAGCCTCTAGCTTCATGCTTGATGTGAAAGTCTTTATTTCCCCATCATCATTGATGACTGAAACAGTAGCTTTAGCCTCGGTTATGTCATTACCCCATAGACATTTTGCGACAGAATCACTAATCGCCAAGTTGTAGAAACCTGTTGAAACCTTTCCGAGATAATCAAGATGTGGTGATCCAATTTTAAATTCTAGGCTTTGAGTTTCCAGATTCCAAGTTGGCGGGGTAGGTTTCATGACTGTTGCGTTAGAACTTACAACTCCGGATACGCCTACTCCTTTTTTGCATGTGGTCAACCAGTTGTAATCTTTTGATAAGAGACCGGGGGATCTAAAAAACCAAAATGAAGTAGTTCGGATTGATTTGAAATCAACAACTTTTTCGAAACTGCCCCATGAGCCAATCGCACCCGCGGAAGACCCATCGTCGAATTGACCAGATGCGTTCGATATCCAGTTTTGTAAGTCTTCGCATTCATCCTTTGCTTTAGGGTCGCAGCCAGATACCTTGTTCTCATCTATTTGTGGATTGGAGACGCCACTTTCTCGCCTTGAACTATTCTTGGCCTTTATCATCTCTCGAAATCCAAATTCATTCTTCGGAAGATAGCCGATTGCGGATGAGATTGGTCTAGTACTTCCTCCAAATGAAACTTCTAATTGGCCTGACGAGATTTTTGAAGATGCGCGAGCTCCAAGAGTGCGGGAAACCATAAATCCATGCGAGGCAAATGCATCTTTCAGGGCATCGAGCTTTGCTTGCAACTCAAATGTGCGGGGAGTGGAATCCTCTACTCTACGAATGCAGTAAAGATCACCCACTTCTTTTCCGGAAAAGCACCAGAGATTTTCCTCATTCCATAAGCCGGTTTGGGGTATCGCATAACTTTTAGCCCAGGGATCGATTGAGTTCCAGTCAGCATTATTTTCAACTACAACTGGAGTAACTTCAACATCTATCGCTCCTCCCGCCCATAAAGCAATACTTCCTTTATCGAGTGGAGCATTTTGGTTAGACATAATGCCTTGGATGGTAAAACTTACAAGGTATTTATCACCACCCGGATGTCGCAATCCGGGAAAGGACCAGATGCCCGGCTTAGATCCGATTGGGATACGGAGTTCTAGATTAGGTTTAGTGACAATTTTCCCTTTCGAGTACTTCCAAGTGGCAGACGTAGGTGCACAGTTTTCAGATTCGCATCCAGCGAAAAACCCATCCCAAGTTACTGGTACATACGAATCAAATTTCCCTTTTATAGATTTTCCGGAATTGTCACTGTAAGTTAAGTTTGAAATGCAATCCGATTTTGACTCGTCATCACAAGATGGGAGGCTAATTTGTATGCCTGATTTATTTGGTTGGCTTGCTGGAGAGGAACTCCAATTTCTTGACGGATGAAAAGCCATCGACCCACTATCGAATATCACCGCGAAACTGTTGTCTGGAATTGGATTCCCATAGTTATCAACGCGCGCGAAAGATGGCTGCATTCCTGCAATAATTAAGCAGAATGTAAGCGAAAACAGAAAAGAAACATTGCCCCGAACCCATGTCCGCATAATCAGATCATGCCACATCGAATTAAGCGTGTAGATATTCAGACTTGCCAAGGACAACCTGTTTAAATCAAAATGTCATGAGCCTAAAGATTTAGCTCGTGGGACGGGTCGGACTTGAACCGACGACGACCGAATTATGAGTCCGCTGCCCTCCTAAGGGCTCACCTCTGTTGGGGAGAGTTTACCCGCTAATTCATGCGGGAAATGAACCCCACTAAG